>CAZJJY010000011.1:0-15661 GCA_964546445.1 uncultured Gammaproteobacteria bacterium | reverse complement strand
ATAGCCGAGGAGATGTAAAATGTCAAAGATGTCAGAGCTAGATATAGACGTTCAAGAATTGGCAGAAAAAGCAACTAAGGAAATAGGAGCTCTTGAAGAGTCTGGCAAAAAAGGAGATCAAACTAAAGCGATAATTGAAAAAGCTTCCTTCATCTAAAACTTCGATTGGTTCAGGCCTTATAAAGGCAGGGTTCCCAAAGCTTTTAGGAATATTTAGAGAAATATTATAATTATCAATATCACTTAAATTAGAGATACGAGGAATATTTATTTCCCATATCTCTCCTTTTCTTGCCGCGGCACTAAGATTTTGATAGTTAAGGTTGAAAGCTAGTGTCTTATCAATCCCAACCACCTCTTGGTTGAATTTAATAATAATTGTTGTCGTTTCATTGTCTTTGCTGATTTCTAATTTACAAGGACCATCTTGATCGGTAGCTTCAATATTGCTGATCTGAGTTGTGGGGAGAATTAGTGAATATTGAGTAGCATAAATTCTAGAAAGTTTATTGGTTAAAGAAATTTTGTGATCGACGTTAACAACTCCTGATTCATTAACCTGATACTTGATATCATATTCTGTCTTAAACTCCTCAGAAGCAAAAGATTTTGTAGATAATGAGAAGAAAAAGACAATAAAACTTAAAAAAAATAGAAAACGCCTCATGTTTTTATTCTAATGAAAAAGGCTAGTCTTAACAAGGATTTAATCTTTCTAACTATTTAGATATTTTTTGATCACTTGGAACAGATGGCCATCTTATACTAATTGTTGTACAATCTTCTAAGACAGACCATGTATGTGGAATGCCTTTACCCCAAAAAACATAGTCACCTTTTTTAGAAAGAACTATTTCTTTTTCAGGAAATTTCATTAACACTTTACCATCAATGAGGATACAAAGTGTTTTTGAGTTATTATTTTCAACTGCCTTATTTTTAGATTCGCCTTTTTTGTGAGCACCCCATTTTATTTCAAATTCACGATTATAAAAAGGAGTTTTAGGATCCATAAAGTGGCCCATTACCCAATGAGTTTTCTTCTTTTTAATAACATCGTTAAGATTTCCGTTTACTAATTTTTTCATAATTTATTTTAACATATAAAAATTTTTTTACCTCTTGACAAGAATTTTAAGTTTCGGGTATTATTAGTGTAAGATGCCAGTAACTCTTTATAGACGTCAAAAACAGATTCTTGATTTTATTAAGCAATACGTCCAAAAGAATGGACTAGCCCCTACTCTAACTGAAATTGCCAATGCTCTAGGTGTTTCTTCTCTCGCTACAGTTCATGAACATCTAAAAGCAATGGAGAAAAAAGGGGTTATTAAACGCTTTAATGGTTCAGTTAGAGGAATAGAAATTGTTAATGATTCATCTCCAGGTCAACAAACTGGTGTTGATGTTCCAGTACTAGGTTTTATCGCAGCCGGAGCTCCAATAGAGCCTTTTACTGACCCTAACGCTAGTATTTCCATAGCTCCAGGAATGATAAGTGGTAAGAAAAGAGCTTATGTTTTACAGGTAAAAGGGACTTCTATGATTGAGGAAGGTATTCTAGATGGAGATTTTGTTGTTATTGAGGAAAAAGAAACAGCCAATAACGGTGACATTGTTGTAGCTATTTTAGAAAATGGTTTTGCTACTTTAAAAAAATTCTTTAAGGAAGCAACTAGAATAAGATTAGAACCAGCTAATAGTAAGATGTCTCCTATTTTTGCTAAAAATGTTAAGATTCAAGGTAAAGTAGTCGGTGTTTTAAGAAGATTTAACTAAACACAAAACTAGCCACGATAGCGAGAATCATTATTAGAATTGCTGACCAGCCCAAAACATTGAGCCCCCAACTGTTGATATATTTCCCCATAATTCTTTTACTACTGGCAATGATCATTATTAATATCAATAGTATAGGAGTAAGAAAGCCATTAAGTATTTGTGAATAAAGAAGTACTTTAATTGGATTTAAATCTAAGAGAGAAATAGCCAAGGCAATAAAAAAAGTAGCTGATAAAACAGTGTAGAAACCTTTAGCCGAATGGACTTTTTTAGATAAACCCTCTTTCCAGTTAAAAATTTCAGCCACAGCATAAGCAGTACAGGAAGCCAAAATAGGCAAAGCCAAAAGACCAGCCCCAATAATCCCAACAGCAAAAAGACCAAAGGCATAGTCTCCTAAAAAAGGTTTTAAGACTGAGGCAATTTGTGTAACACTGGTAACCTCAATCTTGTTAACAAACAAGACAGAAGCAGTACAGATAATAATAAAGAAGGCAATAAGACTGGAGAAGATTAATCCTGGAGCATTTTGTCTAATTTCATTTTTTGCATCTCTTACTGAAGGTTTATCTTCAACTTCCTCTGATGTTTGCCAAAAGAACATATAAGGTGTTAGCGTTGTTCCTAAAAACCCTACAGCTATTAACCAATAATAAGAGTCAAAACTGATTTTTGGCCAGAGAGTATTATAAAATACTTCTGACCAATTAGGTTTAACAGCAAAACCAGAAAAAATATAAGAAATAAAGATTAAAGAAAGAATCATTAAGAACTTAGATATAAAACTGTAACTTTTAAAAACAACAATATACCAGATAAAAAAGCTTATTAATGGAAGCACAAGCAAAACTTCTAACTTAGGGAAAAGCATTTTAAAGGCTATACCGACAGCAGAAAGATCAGCTCCCATGGTCGTTAGATTAGCTAAAACAAGAAGAAGAATAGCTATAAAAGCTACTTTATTACCGAATCTTTCTTTAATAACAGCTGTTAAACCCTTCTTTTTGACATCACCGATTCTGGCACAAATTGACTGGATGACAATTAAAAAAACAGTTGAGATAGGAACTAAAAAGAGTTGAGTAAAGCCTGTGGTGGCTCCGACTATACTATAAGTAGTTATCCCAGCAGGGTCATTACCCGAAGCACCGGTAATAAGACCATGATAAAATTTACCGAACTTAGTTTTTTTAAAGTTACTATTTTTGAAAGACATGGGCAGTCTTTAAGATTTTTGTTTTTCTACTTTTAAAGCACAATCTGGACAGATAAATTCACATATTCCACAACCATTGCATTTTTCAAGATCAATTTCTACCGTGGGGGTGCTATAGACACCAACATCCTTTTTAGAAAAGGAAATTGCTTTTTGTGGACATTTTTCGATACAAACACCACAGCCCTTACAAAGTCCTTTAAAAATAGTTATTTTCTTTTGGCTATCTTTTTGTTCTTTCGGATTAAAATCTTTCATAGTTCCTTATTTAAAGCCTTAAGATCCATTTCTTTTATTCGAGGATCTTTGTCAAAATATTTCTTAAATCTTTCTTCCATCGCCTTTATTAAATTTTCTTTTGAAACGGCTTTGCTAAGATTAACAACCTTACCTAAGGTTAAAATATTCCAAGCTTTAATTGAAATATCATCTTTTTTGACACTAAGACTATTTTCTACCTTCTGAGTAACAGCAGGTCCTAAAATTATTTGTGTATCTTGATCAATATAACGTTTAACACGATTAATAGAACGGTCAGAAAAAATAGCCAGAATATGAGCTTTTCCAAATTTAGGATAAGTGACGCTCTTCTCATCAATAACTACAAAAGCTAATGAGACTCCCCCACGTTGTTCTACTCCAAAGTTAGGAATATATAAAGATTTCTTGCCGTCTAAAAAGGCCGCTTTGGCTAACATTTCAGCAACTACTTGTACTCCTTGACCTCCTTCACCGGCAAAAAGAATTTTAATCATTTTTAATTTCTCCCTGAGTAAATATCTTTTCTAATTCATTCACCCTCTCAATAGTTTCTTGAGCATTTGTTTTCCAATTAGTTGGACAAGCTGAAACAGCTTCGACCAAAGAAAAATTTCCTTTTATTTGTGTTTCAATTGCTTTCTTAAGATATTGTTTTAAAACTAGTGGTTTAAAAGATGATCCTCTGGCCAGATAAGCTTCTTTATTAGCAATTTCTTTTAGCATTTCTGGTCCTTTAAGAGTGGCAAACTCTTTTTTTCCTTCGGGCGTAGTTGTTGTTATCTCATTATCAGTCGTTGTTGGAGCTAGTTGACCGCCGGTCATGGCATAGACAGTATTGTTAACAACAATAGTTGTAATTGGATCATTTCTTAGACAACTAGTAATGGTATGTTGTAATCCAATAGCATAAGCTCCTCCGTCACCAACATAGGCAATAACAATTTTATCCTTTTTGACTTTCTTGAAACCAACGGCTGTGGGGATTGTTCGGCCATGATGGGTTTGAGTTGTCGGAATATCAAAGAAATCCCAAGCAAGTAATGAACAGCCAATATCAACCATAAAGACAGTCTTTTCAGAAATCCCCATTTCATCAATAACTTGACCTAAGGCCTTTAAGACCAAAGGATGACCACAACCAGGACAAAACTTGTGAGGTTTTGAGTCTTTCTTAAAACATTCTGGAAAACGTGGTTGATTATTGTTCATTGATAATACCTACAATTTCGCTAGGTGTAAAACCAACACCAGGTTTGTTAATTTCTACTAATGGGATACTTAAATCATAAAGCTCATCTTTAAATAAACTACTTAATTGGCCTAGAGCAGATTCAATAACAAATATTTTTTCTACTTTATCTAATGTTTTAGCAGCCTCAATGACTGGAAATGGTCGTAAGGTGATTGGCCTAAAAAGTCCTATTTTAAGACCTCTTTCTCTCAGTTTATCAACAGCAATTTTAGCTGCACTCCCAACAATTCCATGGGCTAATAAGGCGATCTTCGCATCTTCAAGTTTATAATTTTCCGCTTCTTCTATTTCGGCTCTGTCTTTTTGATAATCATTTTCATAGTTAACAATAACTTCACCAATTTCTTCTTCTAGGTTATAACAGTTTCTTAAATTGACACCTTTTTTTAGAATTGCTTTATTATTTAAATCTCCATTTTTTTTACCGATTTCTATCTCCCCTTTCATCTTTGCTTGATAACCATCAGCCAAAATAAATGTTGGCCAACGATATTTCCAAGCAACTTTAAAAGCTTTAAGAGTATAATCATATAATTCTTGTAAATTAGAAGTTGAATAGACAACTCTGAAGCCTTCTCCATTACCACCAAAACAAGTTAATCTTACTTCTTCTTGAGAATAGATGACCGTTGAGGTCGATAAACCTCCTCTTTGCATAATCATGGCTACTGTGGGAATACGTAAAGCTTCGGCCATAGAGAAAGCGTCTTGCATTAAAACATTCCCAGGACCAGCTGTAGCCGTAAAAGCAGGGACACCAGCTAGACAAGAACCAATCGTGCCAAATCCGGCCGCCATTTCGTCTTCGGTTTGAAGTAAAGAAAGATTTTTATCTTTTGAACATAAAACAGCCCATGTCTCTAAGATTTCACAAGAAGGGGTAATGGGATATCCAAACATCGCTTTTGCTCCAGCATTCAAGGCTGCATAAGCTAATATTTGATTACCCATTAAAAAATCTTTCATGTCCTTTCATTTTATGAGTAAAACAAGCTTAAAGTCAATTGGAAAATGGATAAAAAGGTCACAAAAATTTGACTTTTATTAATTCAAAGCCTAATATGTGTTTAACAAACTGCTCTGGGCAGTTTTTTTGATAAGTTGTTATAAGTTTCTCTAAATGCAGATAAAACTTGAGCACTTTTATAAATAAAAATAGACAAAATTTAAAACGATTGATAAGGAGGAAGAGATGAACGCTGCTTTTAAAATAAGTGGATTAAGTCAGTCAATAACAATCTTCACTAGCATTACAGCAGATGAAGTAAAAAAGGGAACGGAAGTCATATTAAGAAAAGAAAATATCAAAAACAGTGACAAGAAACAAATGGCGATTATCCAAAAACTAATCTTTGAGAAAAAAACGGGACTCTTTAAGAGTGAGATTAGAGATCAAGTGATTTTAATTGTTTCTGAAGAATCTGGTACTCTTTTTGATGAAGCCAATAGTGAAAATTATCAGGGCTATTGTGCGGCTATTAAAAAAGAAGAAAAAAATTAAATATTTTGTCTGAATAAAGGGCGAACCATATTCCAAAAAGTTCGTCCTTTTCTTTTTTTATCTTTTCCCTGGCTTCAGCAAAGAAAGTTTTGGCAAATGATATTAAAACAAGCAATATTCCTTATATTGTGGCATCAATCTAAGACTTCGGCACCCATTCCTCAAAATTAATGATAAAATGAAAACATGAATAAACTTTACCTTGTTAGTACTCCCATAGGTAATCTTAAAGATATTACTTTACGAGCCATAGATACCCTATCTTCTGTTGATGTTATTGCCTGTGAAGATACCAGAAAAACTGGTTTGTTATTAAAAAAGTTAGAAATAAAAAATAACCCCCAACTATTATCCTATTATGAAGAGAATGAATTAAAAAGAATCCCAGAGATAATTTCCTTGCTTAAATCGGAAAAAAGCGTGGCTTTAGTTTCTAACGCTGGTACTCCAACTATTTCTGATCCTGGTTTTAAGCTTGTCAGGGAATGTATTAAGGAAGGTATTAAAATAGAAGCGATCCCTGGAGCCTCAGCTATTTTATCGGCTTTGGTGATTTCTGGATTATCAACCAATAAATTTATCTTTTTAGGTTTTTTACCTAAGAAAGAAGGTAAGAGAAGAAAAATATTGGAAAAGCTAGAAAAAGATGTCACTACTATTGTATATGTATCTCCGTATCGTTTAATTAAAAGACTAGAAGAATTAAAATCATTATTTGGTGATATTGAAGTTGTTGTTTGTCGAGAATTGACCAAGATATATGAAGAAGTAAAAAGAGATAGAATAAGTGATCTTTTATCTTACTTTGGGAAAAAGAAAATTAAAGGCGAACTAACTTTGTGTTTTAAGATTTAATTAAAGTTGAAGTATCTCCTAAGGGTAGCCCTAATTCTTGTGCTTTTAAAATTCTTCTAACTATCTTTCCTGACCTATTCTTAGGTAAATCTTTAACAAATTCTATTTCCTTTGGATAAGCGTGTCCAGCAAGATCTTTCTTAACATGTTGTTTTATTTCTTCTTTTAATTCTTGAGATGGTTTTATCTTTGGCTTTAAGACAATAAAAGCCTTGATTATTTCACCTCTTAATTCATCTGGTTTACCGATAACACCGACTTCTAAAACATCTTTATGTTCGCTGATACTTGATTCAACATCAAAAGAAGAGATTCTTTCTCCCGAACTTTTAATAATAGCGTCTTCCCTACCAGCAAAATAGAAATAACCATCTTTATCATAGGAAGCTTTGTCTCCTGAAAAAAACCATCCGTGTTTGAAATAAGAATGGTATCTTTTTTTATTCTTCCAAACATCCATCATCATTGATGGCCATTTTGGTTTGATGGCTAAATTCCCAATTTTATTAGGAGGTAATTTTTTTCCTTGATCATCTCTGATACTAACTTCTACTCCAGGAATTGGTTTACCTAACGATCCTTTTTTTAGTTTTAGACAAGGATAGTTGGCTAAAATCATTGCTCCTGTTTCTGTTTGCCACCAGGTATCAAAAATAGGTAAGTTGAAGGTCTTCTTAACCCATTTAATAGAAGTCGATGTTAGAGCTTCACCAACGCTATTTATATGTCTTAGAGAACTTAAATCATAATCTTTTGTTTTCTTTTCCTCTCTTTCTAACATTCTTAAAGCAGTTGGGGCCGTATATAATACAGAAACTTTATACTTTTCTATCAATTCATACCATTTCTTGACTGAAAAACGACCCTCAAAGGCAAGTTGGCTAACTCCTAAAGATAAAGGAGCTAAAAGACCATAGACAACTCCTGTGACCCATCCAGGATCAGCTGTACACCAGTAAAGATCGTCTTCTTTTAAGTCTAATACCCATTTGGCAGTATAATGCTGTTGGATAAAGCCTTTATGAGGAATAACGATTCCGCAAACAGGAGTATTTCCTGTTGCCGAGGTATAGAGCATAAAAGCAGGATCATCATAATTCATTGGTCTACTCTTTAAGGTAATAGGAAAATGGGCTAATTTTTTGGTAAGGTTTTCTACCAAAACAACTTTTTTTAATTCCGGTAATCCCCCCTCAATTTTTTGAACTCTCTTATAAAGTTCTCTATTGGTAATGAGGATCTTGGCTGAAGAATTTTTTAACCTGTCAAACAGTGCCTGTTTACCAAAGGCTGGAAACAAAGTTCCGGCTACAGCTCCAATCTTAATGGCTCCCAAAAAACCAAAATAGATTTCTGGGATTCTTGGGAGAAAGAAAAAAACCCTATCCCCCTTTTTAACCTTTAGGTCTTTTAAGAAATTACCAAATTGATTAGTTAAAATTGAAAGTTCAAAGAAGGTAATCTCTTTTGTCTTTTCATCTTCCCCTTCCCAGTATAGGGCAACTTTGTTTCTGTTTTTTCCCGTGATGTTTTCATCTAATATTTTGGAAACAAGATTTATCTTTTCCTGATTACCCCAAAAATCTTTTTCCTCTTTTTTAAAAGAAAATGTCTTATATACTTTTTGGTAATTCGAAAGATTATGTTTTTCTTTCATGAGAGTAAATTATTACCTGTCATTAGTTGGGGTTTATTAATTCCCATTATTGATAAAATAGTTGGAGCGACATCGGCCAAAACTCCTTTTTTGAGAGCATGATGATTTTGAGAGAATTGTTTACCAACGATAATGAAAGGCACAGGGTTCACAGAGTGCTTAGTATCTACTTCTCCGTTAATGAGATTTATCATTTCTTCAGCATTTCCATGATCAGCAACGATAAAACAAATCCCATCTAGATTTAAAATCGTTCTTATCAATTTCCCCAAGCATTCGTCGACGACCTCGCAGGCTTTAATGCCCGCTTCTAAAACACCGGTGTGACCGACCATATCAGGATTGGCAAGATTAACAGCAAAAAAATCATATAATCCTAATTTCAATCTTTCTAAAAGGGCGTTAGTAATTTCACGAGCTGACATTTCAGGCTTTTGATCATAAGTAGCAACTTTAGAAGAAGGAATTTCTATTCTATCTTCTCCAGGAAATGGTTTTTCTCGTTGCCCATTAAAGTAATAAGTGATAAATCTTTCTTTTTCTGTTTCCGCTAAACGTAATTGACGTATTCCTTCTTCTGATAAAACTCTGCCAAGAGGCATTTTAATTATTCTTGGAGGAAAAGCTATTCCAGTCGATAGTCCTTTCTCATATTCTGTCATGGTTATAAAACAGAGATTCTTTAATATAATTTTTCTAGTAAAAGGTTTTTTAGTGCCAGGGTTTTGATATTGTTTTAATCCATATTTCTCAGCATAAGGGTCAAAAGAAGCCTTGGTTAATCTCAATTTTTCAAAATCTTCTAGAATGAAAGCTTTGGTTAATTGTCGAGGACGGTCAACTCGGAAATTAAAAAAGATGACCGCATCATTATCTTTAACCAAGCCTTCTTTCTCTAAAAGCAAAGGTTCTAAAAATTCATCAGTTTTTTCTTGATCATATGTTTTCTTTAACGCTTCCTTGATAGAAATACCGGTCTTGCCTTTCCCTTGGGTAATTAATTCATAAGCTTTTTGTGTTCTTTCCCAGCGATGGTCTCGGTCCATGGCAAAGTAACGACCACATAAGGTAGCGATCTTACCTATACCTATTTTTTCTATCTTTTCTTGGATATTATTTATATGTAGCATGGCTGAATAAGGAGGAGAATCTCGCCCGTCGGTAAAAAGATGAAGATAGACATTTTCCAATCCTTCGTCTTTAGCTAATTTAAGAAGAGCAAAAAGATGTTCTAAGCTTGAATGAACACCCCCAAAACCAATAAGACCCATGAGGTGCAATTTAGAATTATTTTCCTTGATATGTTTGATGGCCTTTTTAAAAGCTTCTATTTTAAAAAAACTTCCATCATTGATGGAGTTGTTTATTCTTGGCAGATCTTGGAAAACAATCTTACCAGCCCCTAAATTTAAATGGCCTGTTTCTGAGTTACCGTCTTCACCTTTAGGTAAACCAACGGCTTCTCCTGAAGCTAATAATTGGGTGTGGGGATAGACAGCCCAAAGCTTATCAAAGTTTGGAGTACTGGCTAGGTCAATTGCATTTCCCTTATGTGACGAAGCCAAACCCCATCCGTCTAGAATAACTAAAACAAAGGGTCTTTTTTTCATTTATTTTTATATTGATTAAGTATTTGTTCTATTTCTAAGAGTCGATTATATTTAGCAACTCTTTCTCCTCTGGCTGGTGCACCGAATTTAACATGTTCAGCCCCAACACCAACGGCAAAATCAGCAATAAAACTATCATTAGTTTCTCCGCTTCGATGGGAAACAATAACTTTCCAATTTGCCTGACGAGCAATTTTGATTACCTCAATTGTCTCGGCAATGGTCCCAATCTGATTGGGTTTAACTAAAATAGCTGAACAAGCTTTAAGTTTAATCGCCTCTTTAACTCGTTCTTTGTTGGTGGCCAGAAGATCATCACCAACAATGATTGTTTTTGGTAACATTTTGACTATTTTCTGCCAGCCTTTCCAATCGTCTTCTTCCAAAGGATCTTCTAGGGTGGCTAATCGATGTTGTTGATTTAATTCTTTGTAAAATTCAGTGAATTCATTGGTATCTAAAGGCATACTGCGATCTCTTATCTTATAACGACCATTTTTAAAAAAACTGTCTGCAGCAACATCAAGACCTAGAAAAACATCTCTGTTTAGCTCATATTTAGCTTCTTTAATAGCTTGAGTTAAAACTTCTAAGGCATCAAGATTAGTGAAAAGATCAGGGGCAAAACCACCCTCATCACCAATGGAATGAATAGCTCCATTTTTAATTAAGACTTTTTCAACCGATTGATAAATTTCCTCTCCCATTCTTAAAGCTTCACTATATGGTTTTTTTTCAGAAGGAATGATATGAAATTCTTGAAAGTCTAAATTACCAGCTCCATGTTTACCGCCATTAATAAGATTCATGACCGGGGTGGGCATAAATAATTCTTCTCTTTTAAGACCAAAGAGACGAGAGACATGTTCAAAGATATTTATTCTCTGTGCAGCCGCAGCGGCTTCACAAGCCCCTTGAGAAACGGCGAAAATACTGTTGGCGCCTAAATTAGTCTTATTTTTTGTTCCATCTAGTTGTATTAAAATTTTATCTATCTTTAGTTGATTACGTGGATCTATGCCAACTATTTTAGGAGCAATGATGTTATTAATATTTTCGACAGCCCTTAAGACTCCTTTACCATTAAATCTATTCTCATCTTGATCACGAAGTTCTAAGGCCTCATATTTGCCAATCGAAGCCCCAGAAGGAATAGAGGCAACAGCAAAACTCCCATCATTTAGAAAAACTTTTGCCTCTATAGTTGGGATTCCTCTAGAATCTAATATTTCTCTGGCTCTTATTTCTTTAATTTCGGCCATCTATTTTTTTATCTTCCTTTTTTCCATTTCATAGACTATTTGTCTTGTTCTCTCAATGGCATCAGGATTAACTGAAATACTGGTAATTCCCCAATCAACTAATTTCTCGACCAAGTCTTCATAGAATGATGGGGCCTGTCCGCAGATAGAACAACTAATTTTATGCTTATGACATGTTTTAATTGTTTTTTTTAGAGCCCACAAAACAGCCTTATCTTGTTCATTAAAAGCCTCGGCTAAATGAGAATTATCTCTATCAACACCTAAGATAAGCATTGTTAAGTCATTAGAACCAATAGAGACACCATCAATACCGACTTTGATAAAGTCTTCTAGCAAAATAACATTAGAGGGGACTTCAACCATTAGTAGTAATTCAAAAGTAGCGCTACGATTTAAACCATTACTAAGAATAATCCTTTTTACTTTTTCTAATTCCTGAGGGGTGCGGACAAAAGGAATCATCAAGGAAAGATTATTATATTCTTTCCTAACCTTTTTAATGGCCCTTAATTCTAGTTCAAAAACATCATCATCGGTAATATAACGAAAGGCTCCCCTATAACCTAAAAGGGGGTTTTCTTCTTCTGGTTCATAGGCTTTACCGCCAGTTAAATTGCGATATTCATTGGTTTTAAAGTCGGTTGCTCTGTAAACTACTGGTCTAGGATAAAAAGCTTTACAGAAAGTACTTATATTAGTAGTTAAATCATCAACAAACCCTTTTTGTTTTTTATCTTTCAGAATCTTTCGGGGATGAATTCCATATTGGGCAATCATGAATTCAGCTCTTAAAAGACCAACTCCATCAACATTTCTTTTGGCAACCTCTTCGGCAAGATCAGGTTCAGCCAAATTAACATAGATATTGGTGGCTGTTTTAATAATATTTTGATGTTTAAGATTAGCAATTTCAGGTTTAGGACCTTCTAAAGTAACACTCTCTTCTTTTAAACCACCTTTATATATTTCCCCTTTGGCGCCATTAACAGTAATAATCTGGTTTTCTTTGAGAACTTCCGTCGCGTTTTGAGTGCCGACAATACAAGGAATTCCCAATTCTCGACTAACAATGGCCGCGTGAGAAGTTTGGCCACCTTTATTAGTTACAATAGCTGTAACCCTTTTCATTGCTGGAACAAAATCAGGGGTGGTCATGGTTGTGACTAGAATATCACCCTTCTCGGCTTTGTTAATATTTTTAGATGAAAAAATCTTTTTAACTGGTCCTGAAACTATTCCTGGACTGGCTGGTGTTCCCTTCAATAAAATATCTCTTTTAATCTCAGCTGTTTTTTTCTTCTTTTCTTCTTTTTTAATCGTCGTGACCGGTCTTGACTGGACAATGTAAAATTTCTTTTTATATAAAACCCACTCTATATCTTGAGGGTAGAAATAGTGTTTATGGATTTTTCTCCCCAACTTCGCAAGCTCTTTGATTTGAGAATCGGTTAACTTTCTCTTGAGCTGTAATCTCCTTGAAACTTTCTTTTGGGCACTTTCGCGTTCTGATCTAACTAATTGAATGATTTGTTTTTCAACTTTTTTAGAAAGGATTTCTAAATTACTGGCATTAACATTGTAAATATCAGGAGTAACGATTCCTTGGACTATATACTCACCTAGACCATAGATTGCCTCAATAATAATTCTGTTTTTCTGATGGGTAATGGGATCAATGGTAAACATGACTCCAGAGATATCGGCGGGAATCATTTCTTGGACTGGAACAGCAATACCTACTTTAAAATGGTCAAAACCTTTTTCTTCACGGTAAAAGATAGCTCTTGATTCAAATAAGGAGGCCCAACAATCTTTAACTCTATTCAAAACATTAGCTTCTCCCTTAACATTTAAAAATGTTTCTTGTTGTCCAGCAAAAGAAGCTGTTGGTAAATCTTCGGCTGTGGCTGAAGAACGAATAGCCACTCTGGCATGAGAAATAATACCCCCTAATTTTAAATAACTGTGGATTATCTCTTTCGATAGTTCAGGCGACATATCGCCACCTTTGATTATTTTTTTGACTCTGGAAGAAGCTTCGTTGATGCTTTGAGGATCATCGGCATCAACTTTCTTGAGTTCTTGATGGATTTTGCTTTTCAGCTTGTTTTCTTCTAGAAAATCAAAATAAGCTTTTGAGGTAACATTAAAACCACGAGGAACCGGAATTCCGGCTTTGGTCATTTCGCCTAAATTTGCACCCTTACCGCCAACTAAATCGATATCATCTTTATCAATTTCGTCAAACCATAGAATATTTTTTTCTTCTTTTTTCATGGGCAGTCTACCTAAATTTATTCTAAAGGGAAGCTATTAAAAGGTCAAGCTGAGAAGAAAGGCTAAAAGGTGTTTTCCCAGTTTTCTGTTGACAATCTATTTTTAAAAGTCTTTTATAAGTGTTAAGAAGTTTATCTAAACCAAACTGATTGCCTTGGCTAACAAGCTTACCTTGTCTCCATGGAGGCATGTTTTTTAGGCCTTTTTTGCCTAAAT
The DNA here is from genome assembly GCA_964546445.1 of uncultured Gammaproteobacteria bacterium. Lineage (GTDB taxonomy): Bacteria > Patescibacteriota > Microgenomatia > PFEM01 > JAPLYW01 > CAZJJY01. The sequence continues at coordinate 1,769 of CAZJJY010000011.1, read as the reverse complement.
CAGAGGCTAATATTAGAAGGCGTAGATGTTTCGTTATCATAAAGAAAATCATTTCTGGTGGAAGTTGTTTTAGAGTTTGATGGAATAAAAGCAATGAAGATTTAGTGTTTCCAGGTCTTAAAGAATCTAGGAATTGAAAAATAGCTGGAGATAAATCAAATTTTAAAATCTGTCCTTGAAAGGCATTTAGAACACGACCATCAATCTTTTTTGCCTCCCAAATGATTAAATTATTAGGCTTAATACCTTTGAGAAAATCAATTACTTTTTCTTTTTCTTTTGTTTTTCTTCCACCAAAGAGATTCTCAATGACAACTAATTGATGTTGCCCTAATAAAGATAAAGATTGAAAAGCTTGTTGGATATCTATTAAATTAACGTTGCCATCAAAAAGTAAGACCTCTCCTTTGGTTTTTTCCTTAAATTCGGTGACTTTTTCCTTTAATTTTTGTCTGCTTAAAACAATGTTTTCGCCATGTAGAATAATCATATTTTATTCATCATGCCGTGATGTAATAAACTTCCTGAGAAATTTTTAGGAATATGAGCTAGTTCATGAATTAAAGTTGTTCTCTTTTGTTGGTGACTCAATCGATCAAAATGTTCAGATAAAACTTCGATACAATAATGAGGTTTTTTATTTAAGGCTTTTTGCCATATTCTGGGAAAACTCCAGATACGGGCAAAGGCTCTGGATTTGGAACCAGAACTACGAAAAACAATCACCCTTTTAGGGTCAATATAAGATAAATCGAGGGTAGAAATTATTTCTACGACCTCTTTTTGAAGATCAGGAGCAAGTTCCCAATTCATTTTTATGCTTTATAAACTTCGTCTCCTGGTTTAACAGGTTGATCAACTTTCATTCCAACATCGTCGCCTTTTTTGGCTTTATCTATACTCTCATGTTCAACCTGCATAGAATCTATAGTTTGTTGGAATTCTTTGTCATGTCCAGCAAATTTAACACTGTCGCCAACCTTAATAGGAGCTAAAATTTTAACGACAGCTACGCTGATCTTATCGTAAAAGTGGATTACTTCGCCAACTTTAGTATCGGCCATAAATTTTCTTTTTTCACCCCCTTCCTTGTTTAAATTATTATACTACTTTCGACAAATGAACGCTATTTGTTTTTTTCTAACCAATGACAAATGGCCACGGCTAGAGCATCAGCAGCATGAGTAGGACGAGGAATCTTTCTTAAGTGAAGGAATTTTCTTACTCCTGATTGGACTTCCTTTTTTTCAGCTCTACCCTTACCAGTAATCTTCATTTTGATTTTTAAAGGAGGATATTCGAAAACTTTAACTTTATTTTTAGCTCCAGCTAATTTAACAACACCAATAGCCTGGCTAACAGCTGAAGCTGATTTGGCATTAGAGTTAAAAAAAAGACTTTCGATAGCTAAAGCTTGGGGTTTATACTCTTTAAAAATATTTAGAACTTCTTGATGTATGAAATTTAACCTATCAGCAGAATCACGGTCATTTTTAGTCTTAATACTGTTAAAGTAAAGATTCTTTACTTCCTTCTTTGTGCATTTAATCACTCCAACCCCTGTCATGGCTGTCCCAGGATCAATTCCCAAAATAATCATAGATTGATTGTAACATAATTTATTAGAACATCTTCAGGGTAAATTTAATCTTAAGTGAAATGAACGTCTTTTTTATAGATAAAGCCCGAGATTTGTGCTAAAATAATGGTAATTGGGCCCGTAGCTCAGTGGTAGAGCACCTGCCTTTTAAGCAGGGTGTCGAAGGTTC
>CAZJJY010000010.1:0-16486 GCA_964546445.1 uncultured Gammaproteobacteria bacterium | reverse complement strand
TTTGGTTTTTTATATGTTTTATTTGTCATTTTTTTTTATATTTTTTCTGCCACTCTTAATTTAGCACTCCGACTTCTTTTGTTTTCTTTAATCTCCTCTTCTTGAGGCACAATTGGTTTTTTAGTTAAAATTAAAAGCTCTTTTTCTCCTTTTAAAAAATCCTTGACAATCTTATCTTCTAAAGAATGAAAACTAATGATAGCTAATCTTCCCCCTTTATTTAAAAGGTCTCGGGCCTGCGGTAAAGATTCTTTTAGATTATTGAGTTCATCATTCACTGCTATTCTCAAAGCCTGAAAAACCTTCGTGGCCGGATGAATCTTACTTTTGCCTTGGAATTTTACTCTTTCTATAATTTTTGCTAATTCATCAGCTTCTTTAATAAGTCTTCCCTTACGTGCCATTAAAATCGCTTTTGTAATGGCTTTATAATTTTTCTCTTCTCCATATTTCAAGAAAAGCTTTTCTAATTCTTTTTTGCCTAAGCCATTAATTAGATCAGCGGCTGTTACATTTAAATCCGGATCCATTCGCATATCTAAAGGTGCTTCTGATTTAAAAGAGAAACCTCTTTCTGGAGTATCTAGCTGATGGCTAGAAACTCCTAAATCAAATAAAATTCCATCTACTTTTTCAAAATTATTCTCTTGAGCAATTTTCTTTAAATCTTTAAAGTTTCCCTTAGCCAAGCACCAAGAAGTATTCAACTCCAGTTTGGTCATTCGACCGTCTGGAATAGGGCAGGCAGTAGATAAATACTCCCTGGCACTTTTAATGGCTTCAGGATCACGATCAAGACCCAAAACATTTCCTCCTAAAGAAAGGATTGCTTTGGTATGTCCGCCACCACCTAAGGTGGCATCAATATACTTTCCCTCTCCTTTGATGTTCAAATAATTTAAAATTTCTTTTAAAAGAACTGGTTTATGAAACTTATTCATCTTTCTTTTTACCTACATTACCTAACTGTTCGGCAATATCAGCAGCATTTTTTTCAAGATATTTTTGATGTTTTTCCCAACTATCTTCACTCCAAATCTCAACCCTATTTAAAAGACCGACAAAAATTATTTCTTTACCCAAATTCGCGTATTTAGCCAAACCTTTTGGAATAACAAAACGTCCCTGACTATCAAGTTCTACTTCAAAGGCATTTCCTAACAAAAATCTATCTGTTTCCCTGGCGGGGGAGGCAATAAAAGGTTTTTCTGCAACCTGAGATAATAAAGATTGCCATTGCTTCTCAGAAACAATAACTAAACAATTTTCATACCATTGAGCAAGAACAACTTTCTGACCAAGTTCTTGACGATATTTTGTGGGGACAGCGGTTCTATGCTTACCACTGATCCTAATTTTATGATGACCAATTAACACTGCCTACCTCCTTCTTTAGTCTAATTTGTGATGTACACCACTTTACACCACTTTTTTCCATTTTGTGCTACTTCTATACCCCTGTCAACCCAAAAAATACCCAAAACCTTTAAAAAGGCTCAAAATAGAGAAAAATTTAAAAAAATTGATTATTTAAGGAAAAACGACGATGAAAGTACCTAAGTTACCTACTGAAGTAGAAATCATTCCATCTTCTTTATTTATTTCTTCTTTTTCCCAAGCTTTACCTGACCAAGAATAAAGATCAGCTTCCGTATCTGCTAAAACAAAACTTACTTCTCCATTCTTGACCGTACTTGCTCCTGAAGTAAAGGATCCATAAGGCCCACTAATTACTTTCCCTTCTAAGCTCTTTGGTAAGCCTATTGTAGACATTGTAATATAGTAAGCAGTTTTACTAATATTACCTGTGAAGGTAAAATTCCCATCTAAAGAAATCAATTCATCATCACCTTGCTGAAGATGGAATTCAGCCGTAAATTTTCTTATACCTTCTTCACCTCTAAAACGTAAGGTTAAAGTTCCCTCTTCTACCCCTTCGTCATATTTACAAACTTTTTTAGAACAAGTTCCTAAAAGAAGATCTCTGGAAATAAATGATTCTCCATCAGCTTTGACGGAACCAACGACCCCTCTTGATAGACCTTGGCTCAAATAGACTAACTCATATTCTATTGTTTCTGCACTGCCAAAATGGGAAATCTCTAAAGTAAACTCTTTCCCGTCAGCTCGAGGAGTTAAGGTAACATAAGGTCTTTCTTCTAAAGGAGTTTCTATCAAATTGCTCTTTACCTCTATTTCTGGAACAACATTAGCCTTGTTCCTTTCTCTGATCAAAATAGCTGTGGTAATTCCTAAGGCTAAGACAACAACAACGATGGTAATAATTAAAATAATTTTCTTCATTTACTTAATTTAGTTTGGAAAAAATCGGCTAACTTGTCAATCCCCATTCTCTCTTGAATGAAACTAGTTCTAGAACTAATTATTTGTAAACTTTTTGTCTATGTTGAACGACATTGATAAAGAAAAGTTTATCTTGAGGAAGATAACGGTAAATAATTCTGTAAGGCCAAACCTTCAAGGAACGTAATCCTTCAAATTCTCCTTTTAACTTTTTGCCGATATAAGGATCATTTTTTAATTTTTCAATCTTTTTCAAAACTTTTATTTGTTTGTTTTTAGGAAGTTTCTTGAGTTGCTTCTGGGCAGTATCAGAGTATTCAACCTTCATTTTATTTGAGCTCTTTAGAAGAAATTCCCAATTCCTTTAAAAGTTTTTTCTCAGTAATAACTTTACCTGCTTTCTTTTCAATCTCACTTTTAAAAATTTGGGTAACTAATTTCTTGTCAGCAAGAATATCCATAGTTTCCTCCCAAGAAGCAACTTCATCAGGATGCATAATCACCACTTGAGGTTCACCTCTTTTGGTAATGGTAAAGCGTTTTAGCTTATTAGCTACTTCGCCAAGAATAGTATAAAAATTACTCCTCGCATGACTGGCAGAAAGAGTAGTAGGAATTGAGCTCATATTTTATCTCCAATAATATCGTACCAAATTCAGTACTACTTGTCAAATGGGAATTAAAAAGAATAAATTAAAATTATATTACTCCATCTGATAGGCAATATTAGAACATATTATTTTCAAATTTAGGCAAAAAAGAAGCGGAGATAGTTAGTTTTTGAAATGAAGTTTTAAACTTCAAAACTAACGTCTCCGCTCTTGGACTTGGTTGTCCCAAGCTTATTGATTATTAATATTTACTTTGACTTCCCTGAAAGAAGCTAAAAGTCAAGTTATAGGATACTAACTTCCTCTCATGAATGATGTTCGGGTTAGTTTAAAATAAACTATCTTGTTACGAGATATGTTTTTAGAAATTTTTCTATTCCTTTTACCACTTCATCTTTTAACCTCGCTGGACTTTGAGCCACCCAAACAGCAAAATTGTAAAGCTCTTTTTCATCAACCTTAAGCCATTTCTTATTTTTATAAAGAAAAACAAAAAGCGTGGTCATGGCAATTCTTTTATTACCATTCTGGAAGGGATGATTTTTAATCAATAAGTAAAATAAAACTGAGGCTTTGGCGATTAAGCCTTTATAAACATCCTTCTGGGTAAATTTCTGAAAAGGAACAACCAAACAGCTTTCTAAAACGTGAGGAAATCTGGTAGAAAAATCAGGAATCGGCTCATTGAATTCGAGCAATTCTTTGGCTAATCTAAAAGCAATATATTCTACTTCTGCAAGGCTAATTTCCTTCATTTTCACTCATTACCAAGTAATCTTAAAGTCTCACCATATTCATTGACTGTTCTTTTCACTATTCTCTCAAGAAACTTCTTTTGTGCCGAAGTTAAAGTCTCTCCTAGAATATTTCTAAGCTCCTTGTCTTTAATCAACCAAAAACGGCCAAATCTTTTAGCTTTTATTTCACCTTTTTTTATTTTTTTAAAGACAGCCACTCGACTAATCCCTAAAATTTCTGCTAGTTCGCTGGAAGAAAAATAATCTTTTCTTAGTTTGTTAACCATTTTGATTAAGGTTAACAAAAATTAACTTGAAAATCAAGTTTCCGCTGATGTTCAAAATAGTCTGTATTTAAATTACCCAACAGGCTTCCCAATCTTTGAAAATTCTTCCCCTTCAAGTATCATTTGAATTACATCTTTCAAATCAATAATCTTTACTCTTATTTGTTTCATACTATCTCTATCTCTTAATGTAACTGTCTTATCATCTAAAGTTTGGAAATCAACTGTGATACAACATGGGGTTCCCGCTTCATCTTGAGCATAGTAACGTTTGCCAATATTACCACGAGCATCCCATGCTACGTCGAAACAATTCTTAAGATTATTAAAAATCTCTTTAGCTTGTTTAATAAGCTTCTCCTTATTAGCTAAGAGAGGAAAAACAGCTATTGTATAAGGAGCAACCCTAGGGTGTAGAGATAAGACTGTTCTCTCCTTTTCCTCTTTATAAGCATCAATTAAGAGGAATAAGAAGGTTCTATCGACTCCTCCTGAAGTTTCAACAATCCAAGGAATAAATTTCTTTTTGGTTTTAGGATCGGTATAGGTGAAATCTTTTTTAGCATATTGACCATGACGAGATAAATCCCAATCACCACGCCAATGAATACCTTCTAGTTCTTTCCAACCAAACGGTGTTTTATATTCAATATCATAAGCTACTTTAGCGTAATGGGCCAATTCATCATCTTCATGTTTGCGAAATCTTATATTGTCTTTTTTACCTATCAAATTCTTATACCATTTCATTCTTTCTTCTTTCCAATATTCATACCATTTTTTCATATCCTTAGGATCGACAAACCACTGTAAATCCCATTGTTCAAATTCTCTTTGGCGAAATAAAAACTGCTTAGGAGTAATTTCATTTCGAAAAGCTTTTCCAATTTGAACAATACCAAAAGGAATCTTTGTATGAATCGAATCTAAAACATTTTGATAATTAAGATAAATATTTTGACATGCCTCTCCACGAAGATAAGCTTTATCTTTTTCACCTTCGACAACCCCTAAACCAACGTCAACTAGAAGATTAAATTTTCTTGGTTTAGTCAATTCTCCATGACACTCTGGACATTTTTTTCCTTTTAAAGCTTTGGTTAGAGAAGCAATAAGATCTTCATCAGCTGCTCCTGATTCTTCAATCGTCATCTCTTCTATCAAAAAGTCAGCTCTGAATCTTTTTTTACATTTCTTACAATCTACCAAAGGATCGGTAAAACCTTTAATATGACCTGAGGCTTCCCAAACCTTGGGATGACTAATAATTGCTCCATCAATACCAAAAACATTTTCGTGGTTCTTGGTCATTTCTGTCCACCAAAGTCTCTTAATTTTATTTTTCATTTCCACCCCCAAAGGACCATAATCATAAAAACCCTGAATTCCACCATAGATTTCAGAGTTTTGATAAACAAAACCACGACGTTTACAAAGGCTAATAATTTTTTCTATTGTATTTTTATTTTTCATTAATCTTTCTTAAAACTTCGGCACTATTAATTTTTTTCTCAACAATACTTTCAATATAGGGTTTCAAGCTCCCCTTTTCATTTTCCCATTCCTTGGGAATTCCAAAACCCAAATCAGTTAAAATGCTTTTTTCAAAAGATTTTATCAAATCAGATAAAGGACTTTTACTAAGCTGAGACAAAGACGTCTTTAAGAGATTAAATACTTCTTGGTTGGGCTGTTCATCAGGGGTCAGTTTATCTGTTAGTTCACAAAAATAATAAGCAACCCCAACTCTCAAAAGATCTTTCCTCCAAGATCTAAAAAGATCAACAGTCTGGGCTTCAGTGATAATATCTAGGTTTTTCCCTTTAACTAAAAACAAAACAACGTTGTTGAAAAGTTCTAAGCTCCCAGCTTTTCTACTCGTTAACTTTCTCACCCCTTTGGCAATAGCTCTTATCTTTCCATGACGCTTAGTATAAATTGTTAAAATGCGATCAGCTTCACCATAATTTATTCTCTTTAAAACAATCCCTTCGGTTTTATAGCTTCTCATCAAAACTTCAGCTCTTTATCCGTCTTAAGTTCAAATTCTTCTGTCTTTCTCCCAAACTTAATTATATTCTCATAACCATAAGTCCCTGGCTGTTTTTGAATAAGAATTTTATAAGGATTATCTTTTGTTACTTTAAAAGGTAATTTGTATTTAAAGGTTAGTTGAGCTTTCCCTAGAGGACGAAGTGGTGATTTATCACCATAGAAAGCTTCAAAAACTGTCTTATCTAAATCCTCATAAGTCTTAACTTCAATTTCTGAACCGTTCGCCTCAATAAGCTCACTTCCTTGAGGGACATAAATTCTAACCCAGTCTCTATAAAGACCATTTAGACAAAGTTCACCTGCTTCTAAATTACAGTTAGAAGGTTCGGCTGGATTTCTATAATCAATGGTTAATGTTTTCGTGACTGTCCCATCAGAAGCAACTTCAATTTCCTGTAGGAAAGATTCTTGAATAAACATGTTTGACTTCGCGCCAGCGAAATTACAATCATTAACATGAAGATAATCTCCATCATAATCTTTAATTCGACCAGAAGCATTCATGGCTTCCATTGTTTGTTGAATTTCTTCATCAAAGAAGTAAAAGAGTAAATGTTTCTCTGAGATATTGGAGAAAATAACATTCATAAACAAAGGCCATTCTTTACGTGGAGAACCCATCATATTCAATAAAATAGAGTGCATCAGAGGGCCAATAATACCCTTTCTCGCTTCTCTAAAGTCATTTGTTGGTCGATCAGCATAACTTTCTAAAGCATAGAAAACCTGAGGGCAATCACAGCGTTTATCATTTTCAGAAGAAAAATTACCAAACCCAGGAACACCAATTGGTCCTAAAACCTCTAGGATATCTACCAAAAGCTTTGTGTCTAAAGCAATTATGCCATCAATCTTCCCCTTCCCTTCAATACGTTCATAATTCTCAAAGAAAGTGTCCATGGAAACAACAAAATCAGGGGATAAATTCATATCACGTAAATGCCAATAAAAAACATTTTTATGATAATTCAAGATTGGGTCTGGGGCTTTGATACGATTCCCAAAACGATCATCAAGATTATAAATATCGTAAGAATTACCCGCTTCAAACTTACCTTCTTTAACGGATAAAGTGGCATAAGCTGTCAAAAATCCCCCGGTAGGACGAAGTTCGGCATCATTTTGGAATATTAAAAGATAATTTTTCTCTTCAGGAATCCCTAAAATAGGTCGCAAATGAGTAATAATTGGTTTAACTTCTTTTACTGTCTGAGCAACGCCATCAATGGTCGAAACAAGCATAACAACATTTTCTCTTATTCTTTTACCAAAAAGGCTTTCTGGATAACGTGTCGTTTTAATTTGATCAATTTCTGCTTGAGCTAAATCTAGACTTTCACTAATCTTATCTAAATTAGGCTGGATTTTATCTAAAGTCTCTAGGACCATAACGAGTCTTTCTTCAGCTGTTATGGGTTTTTCTTCTTTATTTTCCTGTTTCTCTTCTTCATTACCTTCTTCTCCTTCTAAACCAAAAATATCACCATAAGAACCAAGTGATTCGACAACGATATCAGCCACATCTAAAAGATACTTTCCTCCGGCAAAAATATGAGCTCCGTCAAGATAATAGCCCCTGGCAAGAGGAACCACTTTTAACCAAGCCATTTTTCGATATTGAGAATTTAATTTTCCAAATTCAACTCTAGTAGAATCTACTTTAGCAACGGCCAGATTTAAATCTTGAGATTGAATCCCCTGATAAATTCCCTGGGCTTCATTAGTCAAAGAGGTTGCCTGTTTTTTTATAGATAAAAGAGGTAATACTAAAAAGAAGACTAAAAGGATAGCTAAAACCAACAAAAAACTACCGGTAATTATTAAAACCTTTTTCTTTTTTTTAGTTAGACCTTTCTTAATTGGCTCTTCCATCATTGAATCAGGACTACCCAGATTCTTAATATTCTCTATTTTATCTTTCTTAAAAAAAGCAAGTATCTTTTTCATTTTTACAAAGCCCCCTTTCCAGAAATCATAGCCCAAGGGGTTTTTAAAATAATAGCTATATCATTTAAAACAGATTTTTCTTTAACATAGTCTGCATCCATTTTAACTCTTTTATCAAAATTAATGTCACTTCTTCCTGTAACTTGCCAAAAACCGGTAATTCCTGGTTTCGATCCCATGATTTGTTTAACATACTGTCTAGTCTCTGGATAAATTTTCTGTTGATTCTCTAATTCATCAGGATAATAAGCTCTTGGGCCAACAATACTCATCTCTCCTCTTAAGACATTTAAAACTTGAGGTAACTCGTCTAGAGAAAATCTTCTTAGGAATTTACCGACTTTAGTAATTCTAGGATCAGATTTAAGCTTATAACTGTTTTTCTTATACTTATCATAAATCTTTTTAAATTTAGGGTCTGTTTTTAAAAGCTGATGGGCATTACAAATCATCGATCGGAATTTGTACATTTTAAAAAGCCCCTCATTTTGCCCGACCCTTTTAGGTGTATCAGCAAAAACAGGTCCTTGTGAATCTATCTTAATTAAAATAGGCATTATCAAAAAGATAGGAGAAAAAACAATTAAAATCACCAAAGAAATAATAATATCAATAGATCTTTTTAATAAATTATAAATCATTTTTAAAGATATTCCTCTTTGTTTTTTTCTTTTAAAACATTAACTAATTCTTTAACATTCTGTGCTTTATCTTTTTTACAAATTAATAAAGCATCTTTAGTGTCAATAACAACTAAATTTTCGACATCAATTAAGGCCACTAAACGATCTTCAAATCTAACTAAGTTATTATTACTATTTATATTATAAATTTCACCCTTTTTACCAGTCTTAACAAAAACATTATCTTCTTTGTCTTTTTTACCTACTTCAAAAACAACTTTCCAATCACCTACATCATTCCAATTAAAAGAGGCTGGAACCAAAAGTAAATTGTCAGCTTTTTCAGAAATAGCATAGTCTATGGAAATACTTTCTGCATTTTTATACACATCTTCAATTACCTCATCTTCATTACTTTCATTCCAAGCTGTTTGAATTTTTTTAACTCCTTCATAAATTTTTGGAGCATGTTTTTTACAGGTTTCTAAAAAACTATTTGCTCCCCAAGTATAAAGATTAGCATTCCAAAAATATTTACCACTTTTAATAAATTCTTTAGCTGTTGAAAGATCTGGTTTTTCCTTAAATTGCTTTACTTTAAAAACAGTCTTGTTATCCATTTTTTTAAATTCTTTATCAACTTGAATATAGCCAAGACCGGTATGAGGAAAAGTAGGTTTTAAACCAACGGTAACTAGCCAATTCCCTTCTTGAGCCAAAGAAGCGGCTGTTTCCATATCTTTAACAAAATCTTCAATCGGAGAAATTAAATGATCAGAAGCTAAATTAACAATAACAGCTTGAGGATCAACCTTGGCGATAACTGCCGTTCCAGCCGCCATAGCTAAAGCAGTGTTTCTTTTTTGTGGTTCAGCAATAATATTTTTCAAAGAAATTTTACCTTGAGCTAAAACCTCATCAACATAGTCTAAATTTGTGATCACAAAAATTCTTTCTTCAGGAACCAAACTCTTAGCCCTCTCAATTGTTTGGGAGAAAATTGTTTCTTTACCTAAAAGATTAATGAATTGTTTAGGAGTTTTTTTACGAGAGGAAGGCCATAATCTTGTTCCCCCACCCCCACAAAGGATAAGAATATATAAATGATCTTTTAAATCTGATTTTATTTCTGCCATTTTTTATATTTAGATTTTACCGCCTGCTTAAAATTTTTCTTAAAATTATCTTTACTAAAAATTTCTGCGTTTCTTCGACAAGCCTCCGGACTAAAACTCTTTACTTTAAATTTTTTCAAAGCTTTTACTAAAGCTCTTTGTGTTTGTGGATAAAAGAAGGTTCCTGTCCTCCCATCTATTATTGTTTCTAAAGCCCCGCCGCCCTTGAAAGCCAAGACGGACTTTCCACAAGCTTGCGCTTCTAAAGGAACTAAACCAAAATCTTCTTCTTGCGGAAAAATAACTGCGCGACAATTTTGATAATAACCTACTAGCTCATTATCTGTCAATCTACCTAAAAATTCAATATTCTTTTTGGCCAAAGCTTTTAATTTAGTCATTTGCCTCCCCTCACCTACTATCTTTAAGGGCCAACCTAATTTATTAAAAACTCTTATTACCAAATCAACTTTTTTATAATTAACAAGCCTGGAAACAACTAAAAAACAATCTGAAACTTTATTATCTTTAATAAAAAACTTATCTATATCTACTGGCGGATAAACAATCTCTGAGTCTTTCAAATAATATTTCTTTATTCTCTTTTTAACATTTTCTGAAATTGAAAAATAAAAATCTGGCCTGCAAGAAGCAACCTTATCCCAAGATTTTAAATATTTCAAAAAAGGTCTACTCAAAAATAAAAAGGATTTATTTTTAAAATAATCTTTAAAACCACTATAAAGATAACGTGTTGGTGTTAAACAATAACAAATATGACAAGTTGAAGGCAAGGTAAGAATTCCTTTAGCATGAGCGCTAGTTACAGAAATTACCAGATCAAAATCAGAAAAATCAAAACTCTCAAAAGCTAAAGGAGTCAAAAAAGGATAAAACTCATGATGGTTTTTAGCCAAAGGGAATTTATTTAAAAAAGAAGGTTTAACTTTGAACTTCAAAGCCCATAAAGCTGACTTGGGATTATAAACCGATGTATATAAAGGAGCATTAGGATATATTTCATGTAAAGCCTCAAGCACTCTTTCTGCGCCACCAAATTTATTAACCCAATCATAAACTAAAGCAATTTTCATCTTATTAACTTACACTTTTATAAATCATTAACGTTTCTTTAGCCATTTTATTCCAAGAATATTCTTTTACTTTTTTAAAACCTGCTTTAGTTAAGCACTTTTTAAAATCATCATCTGAAACAACCTGAATTATTTTTTCAACCATATCGTTAATATCTAAGGGATCAAAATAGGCTACTGCCTGACCATAAACCTCAGGTAAGCAAGAAGCTGAAGAGCAAATAGTAGGAAGCCCTAAACTCATTGCCTCTAGACCAGTCAAGCCAAAACCTTCTAATAAGGATGGAAAAACAAAAGCCTCAGCTTCCTTATATAAAGCCACTAAATCTTTATCATCAACAAAACCAATCAATTTAACTAAACTCTCTGCTTTTTTGTCTTTAACCTTTTTCTCAAAACGCTTTAAGAAAAAATTTCTTGCACAAACCAAAACTAAATTTAATTTTATTTTTTTCTCTCTATTTATTCTAATAATTGCCCCTAATAAACGATCAGCGTTTTTATGGGGATAAAGACTACCTGTATAAATAACAAAAGGTTTTTTAATTTTAAATTTATCAAGGACATTAGAAGAAGATTCTTTTTTAAATTTAAATTTATCATCCACTCCCTCATAAGTAACTACGACTTTATCTTGAGTAAGGTTATAAATTTTAATCAGTTCATTTTTCCACCATTTGCTCGGTGTTATAACCTTTTTTGCTCTTTTGACAGCTGAATAAACTATAAAAAGATAAAAAATGTGCTTTAACCAATACATAAAAGGACTATGAGTGGTTGTTTTTATTCCTCTTGATTGGTGTTTAATAAGATCGTGGATGGTAACAACATATTTACCGAACCATAAAAATGGAACATTAAAATGAGGAAAATGAACTACATTAGGTTTTAACAAAAATAATTGAAATGGAAGCAAAAACTGCTCTTTAAATGAATAATGAGAATAGTCAGCCAAGATTTTTTTAATGTTTTTATTTTTAAAGACTAAAGAATCGAAATATTTTTTCCTTAATAAAATAATATATTCATTTTTATCTTCACTTTGAAAAGATATCTTATCGATTTGATTAATTAAATTGATAATATAACGACCTATCCCCGTATGTTCTAAGCCGTACATTCTTGCATCAATAATGATTTTCATAATTTTGAAGTTAACCTAACCTTAATAAACGAATTTTTTCTAAAAATTTAATACCCAGTATCGTTATTTTATAAATAAACTTAGGATATTTATTTTGGTAATGCTTTCTAAAGAAAATATGCATTACTTCTGTTGAAGCTCTAATCGCTTTTTCTTTTATCTTTCCATCAGCCATACTAATTTTTTGACTATGTTTTTTAATACCAGAAGCTGCTCCTTTATAATGAATTATCTTTACTTGAGGAACAAACATTATCTGCCAACCTTTTTGTTTTAAACGATAACAAAAATCTAAATCTTCTCCATACCAAAAATAGTCTTCATCAAGCCAATCTACCTCTTCCCCTGCTTCTTTCCTAATTATTAAAAAAGCTCCACAAGCAGAATCAATTTCATGAGTAATACTTTTAGATAAATAACCTAAAGAATAACCTGAAAAAAGTTTTACTTTAGGAAAAAGTTTCTCTAAACCAGAAAAATAAGTAAAACTATTCCAAACAGTAGGAAAACCTCTATGGCTTGCTTGATCAAGTGATCCATCAGTCAACTCTATTTTACAAGTAGCCGCCCCTACTTTTTTATTTTTTTTCATGAAGTCCATCATCACCTGTAAGGTATCTTTTGGAACAATTGTATCTGGATTTAAGAGTAAGATATAACGGCCATGAGCTTTTTTAACAGCTTTGTTATTAGCCTTAGAAAAACCCAAATTATCATTGTTTTCTATTAAAGTCACTTCTTTAAATTCTTTTTTAACCATCAAAGAAGAATTATCTTTAGATTTATTATCAACAACAATTATCTCCAAGCTATAATTAACTTTGCTTCTTTTAATTGAATTTAAACAATCCCTTAAAAGATTCTTAGTATTGAAGTTAACAATGATAATCGATAGATCAATTTTTTCGTTCATTGATAGTTTCTTTATAAATACGACTTAAGGTTTTGGCAATAACCTGATAACTATATTTTTTCTCAACCAACTTTCTAGCTGATTGAGAAATTCTCTGATAAAGACTTTTATCTTTTAAGAGTTTTATAACCGCGTCAGTTAATTCCTTGTTCCCTTCTCTAACTAAAACATCCTTTTCGTTTTTGGCGTTAATCCCTTCTATTCCGACAGGAGTTGTGACGACTGGTACTCCGGCTGCCATGGCCCCTAAAATCTTTAATCTTGTCCCTCCGGGACCTTCAATGGGAGCTAAAAAGACAGTTGCTCTTTTGTAAGCTCCTTTAACTCCCTCAATATCATCATTATCTAAATCAATTATTTCCACTCCTTCTTCCTTCAAACCTTTCAATTTCTCTTGAGCTTTTTGACCAACAACCTGACAAATAGCCTCAGGAAAAGCTTTTCTAATTAATGGAAAAACTTCCTTTGCTAACTTTAAAGCTGCCTCAATATTTTGTAACCATAAAAAGTTTGCCTGAAAAAGAATATAGATTTTTTTATTTTCCTTCTTAGCCTTATAAACAGAAAGAAGATCTTCCCCTGCTCCATTAGAAATTACCTCTACTTTTAGTTCTGGCGCTAAAGATTTCATTTTCTGTTTATCTGATTGAGAAACAGCAATGACCTTATCAGCCATTTTCCAAAATTTAGTTTCCCAAAATTTCAATTTCAAAACATCAAAATATAAAAAAGGCTTTAGAGGTAAAAACTTGAAATTATTAACATAATGTTGATAAACCTGATATTCTATTGTCTGATCGGTTAAGGCAATAGGAATATCAGTCTTAGGTAAGTGAGGCATGACATAAAAAGTTTCGGCGTGTATTAAATCATATTTCGTTTCTTTTAATTTCTTTTTAATGGCAATTTTTTCTTTTGAAGAAAGATTTCTTATTACTAAAAAAGGATAAAAACCAAAAACTGTTTTAAAAATATTACGCAAAGTCCAAGGTTTTTCTGCTCTTTTAAAAACATGAATCTCTTCACAATATTTTTTTAGATCTTTAACGTACTTTTTTTCTTGATCATATTTGATTAAAGAAAACAGAGTAATTTTGTGGTCCTTAGCTAAATTCTTGATTAAATTATAAGATCTTACTTGTCCTCCTGAAGAGGGTGGGTAAGGCAAATATGGTGTCAGCATTAAAATTTTCATTGGGTAAGAGAAAGGATGATATACTGATCTGTCTCTTTAATAACTTGGAAAGCTTGAAGCATTTCTCTACCAAAATCAGAATTACCATCAAATTTAGTCGTCACATAAACAGTTCCTCCCATTTCTCTTACCTTTTGGACTGTCCCCATAGTATTGGGGAAGTAAGAAACATGACCACCTGTCCAACCATGACGATTGGTATTATAAAGCAAGGTCGCATCGTTCGAATCTCCTGTTAAAACCAAGGCATCTTTTGCAGTTAATTCATCAACAGCCATACCAGCTAAATCTACTCCACCTTGAATCAAATAAAAACCACGTACTTCAAACCAAGAAAAACCGATCATAAGGAGAACACATATAGTTAAACTTAAATAACATAAAAGACGAGAGAAATATTTTTTAGAAGCTGTTAAGAGCCACCAGCTTCCCTTAGCTAAAAAGACAGCCGCGATAGGAATAAAAGGAATTTGATAATAATCATGAGTTACATTGCCACTAGCGAAAACGGTTACATAAATCAAAAAGGCAGCTAACCAAAAATGGAAGAAATATCCTTCTTTTTTAAAAGGTTTTAAAATTAAACCTAAAACTAACAGCGGTAATCCCCAATAGCCTAAAATTAATTTTCCAATTCTTTCGGCAAATATCCAACGGAAAAAAGCGGGTCTAAATCTAATCCCTCCCTGATTAAAAAGCCAAGCGAAAGGAGGAATTCCATCGGGAAACTGACTAACCCAAATACGCCAAAGAATAAGAGGAATAACCGCCAAGATGAAGAAAATCCATATTTTCTTTTGTTTTATAAAAGCAAAACCCCATTTTTGATAAAGTAAATAAACTAGTGGTAGAAGTAAAAATAAGGGGAAAACCTTAAGCAATAAAGAAGTAGCAACAAAAATCCAAGCTATGATTCCTAAACTCTTCCTTTCTTCTTTAATCCACCGGTAAAAATAGTAAAACATGCCGATACTAGTAAAAAGCATCAGGGATTCAGGTAAAATAGTCCGCGAATAGAAAATACTGTATGGTAAAACCCCCATAAAAAAGGCAGATAATAAACCTATCCACCTATTGGTGAACTTTGATACTAACAAATAAAGGAAGATTATAGCTCCTAAAGAAAAAATTATAGAAACTAACCTCGCTAGCGATTCTTTTACCCCAAATATTTTATAAAAAGGAAGAATAATTGTCTGGTAAATGGGTGGTTCGACCATAAATAGCCTCTCTTTATTCCCTTCACTAAAAGAACTTAAAGGAGCCATATTATCAATCCTAGGATGAAAGAAATCAAAACCCTCTTTGGCAAAGTTACGGGCCACGGCGGCTGTATCTGATTGTCGCCAAGAATGATGATCAGCTAAGGGGCTATTTATCTTATAAAGTCGAAGTCCAAAAGATAAAAGAACGATAAAAGTTAATAATAAAGGTATTAATATCTTTTTCTTAAACATTTTTACTTTCTTCTTTCGGTAAACTAACTTTCATTATACCAATTAAAATACCTATTAGGATCCAGAAAAAGAAAGCTACTTTCGAAGATTCAAAAACATCAATAAAAACGGCATTGGCTAATAAGCCTAAAATCGCTCCTGAAATACCAATTACTAAAGTTCTCGCTAATCCTGGTTTAGTTTTTTTGAGAAAGTAAATAACTCTTCTTAAAAGCTCAAGGAAAATTAAGAAAAAGGCAACAAAACCTAAGAAACCAGTTTCGGCAATTAGACGAAGATAATCATTATCAGTAGCTAAGGTAACCGAAGAATAACCAGTTCCCAAGAAAGGATTTTTATAGAAAGAGCGCAACGATCTTGGCCATTCTACGTCAAATCTGATTCCTCCTGAATATTGAACTGCTAACTCTGTTGTTGGCTTCCATTCTTCCAACTCAGCTACCTCAGCTACCATTGTAGCCGATGGTGGTAGAGTAGGTGTTGGGGTTACTTTTTTTACAACGGCTTCTTCAATAGGAATTGGGATAGAAACTTCCTCAATAACTTCTTCCACAACTTCTTCTTTTATCTGAGGTGAAAGAATTTGACTTATCTTTTCTGTATCTATATTAAAGGTTAGGGCATATCTTTGGGCAATATCTCCAGAAAATAACATTATTGTAAAACTTACAATCAAAACAGGAATTAGCCACCAATGTTTTTTTAACATAACAAAGACAAAAACAGTAGCAATTAAATAGGCGATAAAAGAAACCCTAGAAGCAGTTAAAATTAAGACATAAAAAGCAGCAAAAGAAACTATCATGACAATTGTTTTAGCTATTTTATTTCTTAAACCAAATAAGAAAGCGGCTAGAACCGCTAAAACTAAAACCAAAAAAGCAGCTAAATCATAATGTCCGGCAAAGGTAGAACTAATCCTCGTCCATTCAGTTAATTGCAAAAGTAATCCCTTAGAAAATTCTTCATTCATAGTCGAAACCACTGGCCAACCAAAAAACTTT
>CAZJJY010000009.1:0-16985 GCA_964546445.1 uncultured Gammaproteobacteria bacterium | reverse complement strand
GTAAACCACGGGTTTCCAAAACCCGGACTGTAGGTTCGATTCCTACCACCCCTGCTAATATCCTATAATCTTGACTTTTAGCTTCGTTTGATTTATTATTTCCCTATTAGTAAATTCTAGTTTTCTATTGCAGAAAATTAAGTAATTTGCTTTTAATATATTTTCAGTTTGCACTTTAAGAATAGAAGTTCCTTTTATACTTAGTTTTATTTCAGGCGGAAGCTAAAGACGGATAAGGTTTTCTTATCTCTCTCTAGCTTCTGCTTAATAAAGCAAAGGTATATTGTCACTCACCGATTTACAGACAACTGTAAACGGAAAGAAGAAAAGGAGAAGAAGAAATGGGATATGCAATAATTGATAACAACGGAAGAGTTTTGGAGACGAGCAAAGCCCCAATCATTAAAAGGATAACTTGGGGAAAAAGGATCAGCTTTAGAAGTGATAACCAAATAGAAGTTCGTGGAGATCTTGGTCCTTTCCTTCGCTACAGTAAAGGAAATTCTAAAGGCAAGGCAATCAAGGTTTCAACAGTATGTGGAGAGAGAGGTCTGCTGTACCATTATTCTATTGAAGTAGTAGGTACTGTCTCTAAAAATGTTGAAGAAGTTATTGGAAGGCTTGAACATCACTTAGGAGCACTAGATATTTAATCAGATAAAAAAAAGGGTGTCTTGGAAGACTTAAATTTAAAATTGTAGTAACTACTACTTTTTAAATCTTCTGAGCACCCTTTTCTCATGCCTAAATTCCCAGATAAAAGGCTTTAACTTCGTCCACTAGCCCCTGCAAATTATTATCCCCTTTTATAAAAATATTCAAAATCAATCCTTGATCTTAATTATCTCTTTGTTATAATTCTTGCAAACAAAAGAAAAATTATATTATGGCTAAAAAAGAAATTCTATTCCCTGGATATAGTTCTAAACTTAATAGCACTGCTAGAAAAGAAAAAAGGTGGCAAAACCAGGAATATAAAAAAATAGAGAAAGATAAAAATAAAGGAATAATGGAATTTCCTGTCTTAAAAACTCTACCTAAAACCTATTATAGAATCCCAAATCCTGGCAACGGAAAAATTATTAAAAGAGGAGATCAATTTCTAGAAAGAATAAAACCTATAAACGCCGAAGAAATCAAATTACCCTGGTATCTTTTGGCTTGTTATGAAGCTAAACTATTATTCTTAAAAAAAGTTAAATAAATTAATTCCAGCTCTTATTTTTATCTCCATATAATCTTCTGAAATGTATCCCAACAACAGAAAATCCAATAATCTGAGGTAAAACCTTTGGTTTTCTGAAGATACTCCAGAAAACTAATTTCCAAAAATATCCTCTCCCCTCATTTTTAATTCCTAGGAGCCAGAAAGAAGCAATCAAAGCCCTAATATAAGTAGTCCTCATTCTTAAACTAGTTTTTCTAAAAGTAGGTCTAAATTCACTTGCAAAAGTTTTTATCCTTTTGTAATACTCTTTGGGTGAATAAATGGTATTTAATATATCTCTATAACCTTTTACCAAAGTTTCTTTCTTCATCTTAGGAACAAAATTAACTTCCGTAGCCATATTACTACCTGTCGTCTCTTTAATTAGCCTTCCTGTGTCTTGAAGGCGTTTGTATAGTTTTGTCTCTGGTAAAGCAGTTAAAAGGCCCACCATGGCCGTCACAATGCCACTCTTTTGTATAAATTCAATCTGACGTTTAAAGATAGAGGCTGTATCATGATCAAAACCAACGATAAAACCTCCTTGTACTTCTAATCCTTCATTTTGCAGTAATTTAACAGAATCAATTAGGTCTCTGTTTTTATTTTGAATCTTCATACATTCCGCTAAACTATCTGGGTTAGGAGTTTCAATACCAATAAAAACAGTCGTAAAGCCTACTTTAACCATTTGTCTTATTAATTCTTTATCGTCAGCTAGGTTAATTGAAGCCTGAGTAATAAATAAGAATGGTTGTCTTTTTTTCTTTTGCCATTCCCAAATAGCTGGTAAAATTTCTTTTTTCAAAATAGCTCTATTGCCAATAAAGTTATCATCAACAAAGAAAATTCCCCCTCGCCAACCAAGATTATATAAATTATCAAATTCCTTGATTATTTGTCCTTTTGTTTTAAACCTTGGCACCCTTCCATTAAGTATGGCAATATCGCAAAATTCACAATTAAAAGGACATCCCCTAGAATACTGAATACACATTGAATTGTATTTATTAATATCAATCAAACTGTAGTCAGGAATAACTGATCTCCTCTTAAGGTTAGGAAATACTTTAGAGGAGTAAATTTTTTTAAGCTTGCCTTTTTTAAGATCTTTTAAAAATAAAGAAAAGATTTCCTCTGCCTCTCCTAACACTAAATGATCAACTTTTTTACCAAATTTCTTCCAACCAGTGGTAAAAAGAGGGCCACCAGCAACTACTTTTTTCCCTAAATTTCTCACCCGTTCAATTACTTCTTTGGCTGAATCTTTCTGTATAATCATGGCACTGACAAAAATCATATCGGCCCATTCGATATTATCAGCACTTAACTCATCAATATTCATGTCAACGAGTTTCTTTTCCCATTTTTTTGGCAATAAAGAAGCCACTGTTAATAAACCTAACGGTGGAAAAGCAGCTTTTTTACCAATAATTTTTAAAACATGGTCAAAGCTCCAAAAAGTAACCGGATAACGAGGATAGATAAGTAAAATCTTCATAACTTGCTTACTACAAAAAGTTTATCAAACTATTAATAAACATATCAAATTTTAAGTTCTTTCAAGAACTTTTTTAGGTCTTGGCCAAATTCTTTATCTTTTAAACCAAAATCAATAACTGTCTTTAAATATTCTAGCTTATTACCAGTATCATAATATTTACCATTTTTAATCTCACAAGCATAAATTGGAACACCTTGTTTTTGCAAAGCATTGATCGCATCTACCAACCAAACTTCTCCTCCCTTGCCTGACTTTAAAGATCTTATCGCTTTAAATGTTTCAGGCGGTAAAATATAAGCTCCATGAGTAGCTAAATTTGAAGGAGCATCTTCAGGATTAGGTTTTTCGACAATTTCTTTTATCTTAAAAACACCCTTAGCTATCTTATCTACATCAGCGATTCCATATCTTGAAACATCTTTTTTATTAGCAATTCTTACTCCTGAAATAACTACTCCACCGTATTTATTATAAACATCAATCATCTGTTTTAGTCTTGGTGGATTAGCATGAATAAATTCATCTCCCCAAATAACAACAAAAGGTTCATCACCTATCGCCGGTTCGGCGCATAGAACAGGCGTCGCATTTCCATAAGGGCCTTTTTGACGAATATAAATGAAATTTGCTAAGTTAGCAATTCTTTTTATTTCTTCTAACTCTTTTATCTTCCCCGACTCTTTAAGCTTCTCTTCTAATTCAAAAGAGTTATCAAAATGATCTTCTAAAGATCTTTTTTGCCAATTGGTAACAATAATGACATCCTTTACCCCTGAAGCAACAACTTCCTCAACTACATATTGAATAATAGGTTTATCAACAATCGGCAACATTTCTTTTGGCATCGCCTTAACTTGAGGTAGAAAACGAGTTCCATAACCAGCCGCGGGAATAATGGCTTTACGAATCTTTTTCCTAGGTGTGTTCATATTGATTCATTGTAAATCATATGGTAAAATCTGTCCATCATGATTTCTAACACAGGCGCAGGACGGATTCCGTCCTTTTTAAGAGAAGTCAGAATCGAATTAAGTAAAGTTACTTGGCTTAGTCGTAAACAAACTGTTCGTCTTACCTTAATTGTTATTGCTGTTTCGGTAGTCGTAGCTAGCTTTATCGCCTCTTTGGATTTCGCCTTTACTAAACTAATGGAAATCATTATCTAAAAATGGCCGAGAAGAAGAAGAAAAAAGTCAATAAAAAAGAAGAAAATCATATCGTTATTAAAAAATCTGACGATAAAAATGCTCGTTGGTTTGTTGTTCATACCTATTCTGGGCATGAACAACGTGTTGCTTATCAACTTAAACAAAGGGTTGAATCAATGAACTTGGAAGATAAGATTTTAGAAATTCTTATCCCAACCCAAGAAAGAATCGAGATTCGCTCAGGTGCAAAACAACAAATTAAAGAAAAAATATTCCCTGGTTATATCCTCGTTAAAATGGTTCTTAACGAACAATCTTGGCTAACGGTCAGAACAACTAACGGAGTAACTGGTTTCATTGGAGTTGGAAATAAACCAACTCCCCTAGACCAAGAGGAAGTTAAATCTATTCAAAAATTTGTTAATATGAAGGCTCCTAAGTTTAAAGCTAAATTCTCTGTTGGTGAAGCAGTTAAGATTATTGATGGTGCTTTCGCTGAATTTTTAGGTTCAGTAGATAGTATCGATGAAGAAAAAGGTAAGATAAAAGTATTAGTCAGCATTTTTGGAAGAGAAACTCCTGTTGAGTTAGATCTTCTCCAGGTTGCTAAAATTTAATCCAAATATAAAATGAAAAAAGTAAAAACTATTATCAAACTTAATTTGCCTGCTGGTGAGGCTACCCCTGCTCCCCCAGTTGGACCAGCTTTAGGACAACATGGTTTAAACATCATGGAGTTTGTTAAAAGCTACAATGAACAAACAGCCAATAAAAAGGGTCAAATTATTCCTGTCGTTATCACTGTTTTTGAAGATCGAACCTTCTCTTTTATTACCAAGCTCCCTCCTGTATCGGAAATGATTAAAAAGGAATTAAAGCTAGAAAAAGCTTCCAGTCTGGCTGGTAAAGAAATAGCCGGAACATTAAACAAACAACAGGTAGAAAAAATCGCTCAAGAAAAATTAGATGATCTAAATTGTGGTGATAATCTTGATTCAGCTAAAAATATTGTTGAAGGAACTGCAAGAAGTATGGGAGTGAAAATAAAAAATGGGTAAAAAAAGAATCCAAGCCATTGGCGAAGGAATAGAAAACCAAAACAAAAAGAAAAAGATTGGTAAAAAAAACCTTCTTGATGGAAAAAAAGATATTAAAACCGGTAAAGGACAAGGTCGACTAGCTGATATTGGAGAACAAGCCCTAGAAGAAGCTAAAGCTATTGAAGAAAAAGAGAAAAAATTAGAAAAAGAGCTTACTCAAAAAGCCAAAGAAGAGGGTAAAAAAGAAGTTAAACATAAAAAGAAAAAATCAGCTAACTATCTTCAAGCCTCAAAGAAAATAGATAAAGAAAAATTCTACCCTCTTAAAGAAGCTGTTAAACTACTCAAGGAGGTTTCTATTTCTAAATTTAAAGGGAGTATTGAAGCCCACTTTAATGTAAAGGAAGCAGGTATTAAAGGAGAAGTTGAATTCCCCCACCCTACAGGAAAGAAACAAGTTATCCGTATCGCTGATGATAAACTCATCGAAGAACTAGAAAAAGGTAAGATTAATTTCACTACCTTAGTTAGTGATCCCAAAATGATGACCAAGTTGGTAAAATTTGCCAAACTCTTAGGACCTAAAGGACTCATGCCTAATCCAAAATCAGGGACAATTAATGACAATCCAAAAGAAATTGTCGACAAGCTAACTAAAAAGAATATCTTTAAGACAGAAAGCAAATATCCTCTTATTCATCTTGTCATTGGCAAGGTCGATGACGTTAATAAAAATATTGAAGAGAACGTTACGGTTTTAATCAAAGCTATCGGAAAGAAAAACATCAAAAAAGCTGTTCTGGCTCCAACCATAGGCCCAAGTATAAAAATTGACCTATCTAAGATCTAATATTGACAAAATAATAGAAAAAAGACTATAATTCACTCACCTAAGAAGTAGGTACTTATTAATTTAAGGTAAAACCTGCGGAGGCATAGAAAAGATAAGTTTGTTATTCTTTGACTACCTCCTCTTAGGGAGGTTTTTTAAATGAAAAAAACACAAAAAGTATTTACCATCGATAATTTAAAGGAAAAAGTCAAACAATCTAAGGCTTTAATCCTGACTGATTATAGTGGTCTCAATGTCGATAAAATTAATGAGCTTCGTTTCAGTATCAAAAAAGCTGGGGGCGAATATGAGGTGGTCAAAAATAATCTTCTTCACCTAGCTTCCAAAGAAAGCCAAATGGAAATAGAAAAAGATAAATTAGAAGGACCAACCGCCGCTCTGTGGATTTATGAAGATAACATTAGTCCTCTTAAAGAACTCGAAAAGTTTATCAAAAAAAATGAGTTCCCAAAGATAAAGCTTGGTTTTTGGGATAAAGAACTAATTTCTGTAGAAAAAATCAAAGAATTAGCCAATCTTCCTGGATTAGAAGAGCTTCAAGCTAGATTAGTTGCCTTCCTTAAAGCCCCAATGTTTGGTTTAGTCTACACTCTAAAAGGAAATCTTAATAAATTAGTCTATGTTTTAAATGCTAAAAAAGAAAAAATGGAAGGAGGTGACAATTAACTAATGGCTGACGAAAATAAAAAGCCCAAAACTAAAGAAAAACCAAAAGCTAGCGGAAATATCCAAAAGCTAATGGAACAAATTGAAAAACTTTCAGTTATGGAATTAGCTGAATTAGTCAAATCTTTGGAAGATAAATTTGGCGTTACCGCCGCTGCTCCTGTAGCCGCTGCTCCTGCAGCTGGGACACAACAAGGAGAGGAAAATAAAGAAGAGGGTGCTGCTGAAGGACAAACAACTTTTAACGTCGTTCTTGCTTCTCCTGGAGAAAGCAAAATTAGCGTCATTAAAATGGTCAGAGAAATTAACCAAACCTTAGGTCTTAAAGAAGCTAAGGATTTAGTTGAAAGTACCCCTAAAGAAGTTATAACTGGAGTCAATAAAGCTGATGCTGAAGAAGCAAAAAAGAAGCTTGAAGGCGCCGGAGCAACTGTTGAATTAAAATAAACAAATCCGCCTCAAGAAAAACAAACCAAAAATTTAGTTTTTCAGGCGGTTTGTTTTTTTATATAAGAAATTCACTATTGACAACCTTCTTTACACTATGATACCTTTATTTATAAAGAGATAGGAAAAGCTATACAAATGGCTGATATTAAAAAAATTAGACTAGAAGAATTACCCGATCTTTTAACAGTTAGAGAAGTAGCTGAGATTCTTAGAGTTTCTCCTTTAACTATTAAACGTTGGGGTAAAAGAGGAAAACTCCCCGCAATCCGTATTAATTCTCGAGGTGATCGCAGATATCGTAAAGAGTCCGTTCTTTGGCTTTTAGGAATACAAGAAAAGACCAGTTAATTTTCTTACTCCCCTTTTATAACCCAAAAGATAAATTTTAATAAAGAAAGTTGACGAGAAAAACGCCATGGTTGTTTGATTAATCTATATAACCATTCGAAACCAGCATTTCTTAACCATAAGGGAGCTCTTTTAACCATCCCACTTAAATAATCAAAAGCACCACCAATACCTACTGCCAGTTTTACATCCAATTTAGACCAATTTTCCCATATAAATTTCTCTTGCTTACCCATATTAAGGGCAACGAATAAAAAATCAGGCTTTTTTTGGTTAATTCTTGCAACTAATTGCTTTACTTTATTATTTCTAGAGTTAATTTCCTTTAAATCTAGCTCAAAAGCCTCATCAACCCAACCCTTTAAGCCAGAATATTTATTTTGTAGCTTCCTAAGGGCAATTTCTCCTACTTTTTTACCCTTAATTGGCCTACCTCCTAAAAAATAAACAGTCTTGCCTGTCTGGGCTGCTTGTTTGCAAAGAAGTTCAACTAAATCTGTACCTGTAATTCTTTTTTTACCCCATCCTCTAAAAATAACCTTTAAACCTACTTTTAAACCAATACCTAACCTACTCAAAATGTTTTTACCTCTTAATACCTCCTGTGCCCAGAAAAAGGCAACCCCATCAGGTATAACCATATCAGCCTTATCCAAAATATTTGAAAACCAAGGATTTTCCGAGGCATAAACCAAAAATTCAGGATTTGGGGTAACCAAAAAACTTCTTTTTTGTGCCTGAAGACGCTTAGAAACTTTATTTAGCACTTCATCATAAGAACTGCTATTTAAGCTATCTTGAATAATTTTGCCTATATATAGGCCTTTTTTAATAGTATTTTTTTGTGTTTTTTTCATTTTTAAAGACAAAAACCATCTATTTTTTTCTTGTCACCCAAAAATTCACCAAAAATTTCAAAAATTTTAACAAAATACATCTCCTATAGTAAAAGATATGACAATAATTAAGTTAATAGTAGATATTAGATCAACATTTAAAGCATATATTATTATAAGGACAGTTTTGAAAAGAGCTTGTTTATCTAAATCAAATCTTTAGAGTATCTAAATTACTCTCTATTTATTCCCTATTTTAAGGGAAAATATTAAGTTCCTTACAATCTTACCACTTAATATTACTCTTATAGACTATAAACCCTCCCCCACTATGCTTTTTTACTCAAACACTTAATTTTAAAGTCCGATAATCTTTTAAATATAAGATATCTATCTTTTAACTATTTCTTAGTAATAGTTCTTTTATAAAGATCTATATTTTCTAACGCTAGACCTATTCCTTTAACAACACAGAACAAGGTATCTTCAGCTGTATGAGATGGAACGCCAACTTCTTGAGTCATAAATTTATCAAAACCACGTAGTAAACTCGTACCTCCACTCATAATAATACCTTTATCAATAATATCTGAAGCTAATTCAGGTGGTGTATCTTCTAAAACACTTTTTACCGAACCTACAATCTGATTTAGGGTTGACCTGATAGCTTCGGTAATTTCCGTAGAGTTAAGCTCTATTACCTTAGGTAAACCTGTAACTGAATCCCTTCCTTTAACTTCCATTTTTTCTACCTTAGCTAAAGGCATTGCTGAACCTATCTTTATCTTAACTGTCTCTGCCGTCTGATCCCCAACGATGAGATTGTGATTCTTTCTTATATAGAAAGCAATTGCTTCATCAATCTTGTTACCGGCTACTCTGACACTCTTATGGGCAACAACAGCTCCTAAAGAGATTACGGCCGCTTCGGCCGCTCCACCACCAATATCAACAATCATACTCCCTGAAGGAGCAGCAATGGGTATTTCAGCCCCAATAGCTGCCGCTAAAGGTTCATCAATTAAATAGGCAGCTCTTGCTCCAGCTGATAAAGTAGCATCTATAACAGCTCTTCTTTCCACTTGAGTACAGCCAGCGGGGACACAAATCATTACCTCAGGCTTAAAAAAGAAGTTTCTCCCAGTTACTTTTTGAATAAAATAACGTAACATTGCCTCAGTAACCACATAATCAGCGAATACTCCATCTCTCATCGGTCTTAAAGCTCTAATATTACTAGGAGTACGTCCTAACATTTGTTTTGCTTCATTACCAACAGCAATAACTCTTTCATCATCAATAGTAATGGTAACAACTGTTGGTTCATTTAGAACAATCCCTTGTCCTTCGACCCAAACCAAAGAGTTTGCTGTTCCTAAATCAATTCCGATCCTTTTTGATATCATATGATGCAGATATTTAGCTTAATTCTTCACCAAGAAAAATAATAAATCCTATTATGATACTCTTTCAAATATAAGTAAAGTCGCAATTTAAAGGAAAAATAACTTGTCATCCTCTACTCTTTTGTGATAAAATATTTCTTATGATTCGCAAGAGGATCATCATTTATATTAGTATTATTATCGGTGTTTCTATCTGTGCTTTTTTTGTTGTTAAAATAGCTCAAGGATACCGACCTGACTTTTCTAGTAAGAGCTTAAAGCCAAATGGACTCCTTATAACCACTTCTATTCCTAACCAAGCCTTTATTTTTATTGATGGTAAAAAAGTTAAATCAAAAACAACTCCAGCCAATATTAACCTTGCTCCTGGAGAATATGAAGTAGAAATCAAAAAAGATGGCTATAATTCATGGAAAAAGAAACTTTTAATTGAAAAAGAGCTTATCGTAAAAACTGATGCCTACCTCTTTAGTACTTATTCTGATCTAAAGGCCCTCACCTCTACAGGTGCAGAAAGACCTATTATCTCCCCTGATGGAAAAAAAGTAACCTACGCTGTTTCAAATCAAGAAAACGACAAAAATGGTATTTGGGTCTTATCCTTATCTGATAGGCCACTAGGCTTGAACCCTGAACCAGTTCAGGTCCTCGAAAGTGCTCCTAAAGGTAGAAAATTTGAAGATGGCGATTATCAATGGTCTTTTGATTCCAAACAATTATTGGTTACCTTACCTAAAGTATCAACTATCTCAGGAAAAATAACGGAAGAAAATTTCCTTATTAATGGCAATAAACTTAACCCTGCTACTGAATTAATTGATGTTACTAATCAAGTTTTAGGCATTAAGAATCGCTGGTTGGACGAAGAGAATATTGTTAAGGAAGCTAAATTAAGCAAACTCCCAGAAGAATTGCTAGAAATATTTAACAATTCAACCGATAACATCATGTTTTCCTCTGATGAGACAAAAATTCTTTATACTGCGACTGATTCTGCTCATATCCCTAAGAATATTATTCCTACCTTCCCAGGAGCTAGTAGCCAAACTCAAGCAAGAGAAATTAAACCTGGAAAACTATATGTTTATGATGTCAAAGAAGACCGTAATTTT
The DNA here is from genome assembly GCA_964546445.1 of uncultured Gammaproteobacteria bacterium. GTDB lineage: Bacteria > Patescibacteriota > Microgenomatia > PFEM01 > JAPLYW01 > CAZJJY01. The sequence continues at coordinate 6,415 of CAZJJY010000009.1, read as the reverse complement.
TTTATTATGGATACCCCTCAAGAAGACGAAATATTCCCTAAAATCTCTTGGTTCCCTACCTCTAAAAATCTCTTTGTTGTCCAGGAAGATAGAATAAGTATCGTTGAATACGATGGAGGCAATTTTACTGATGTCTATTCTGGTCCTTTTGAAAACTCTTTCGCTTTTCCCTTCCCTTCATCTAGTAAAATCCTTGTTTTAACTTCTTTAAGCAAGGAAACTCCTAACAACCTTTACTCAATTTCTTTACGCTAGATACCGATTTAATACTTGACTTTGTATTTCACAATTAGTATCATATCATCATAATTATGAAATACAGAGAAATCCTTATTGAGCGATTGAAAAATCTTTCATATTTCAATAAGAAAACCATTTATCAGCTCAGTGAGCAGTACAACCTTAAAAAAGGAACAGTCGATGCTTACATCAGCCAGTCTTTGGCGCGCAAAGAACTAATTCAATTAAAAAAGGGAATGTACATTACGGCTGATTGTTTTAAAAGTAATAAAAGCGATATTTCCTATACATTCTACCTTGCGAATATTCTGCGGCAGCCTTCTTACGTGAGTTCGTGGACGGCATTGCAGTACTACGACCTTACCACAGAAGCCATTCATATTATTACATCAGTAACACCCAAAATTACTAGGAGCTATCACAATAAGGCAGGAAATTTTATGTATCATTCTATAAAGAAAGACCTCTTTTCCAATTTTTCTCTTGTTAAAGGAACTTTTGATTTTTTTATTGCCTCCCCTTCAAAGGCACTTTTTGATCTCATATATTTTAAAACCAATCAGTTTAAGGGCATACATTTTAATCAAATAGAAACATTACTTAACGATTTACGAATTGACATTGATGAAATGGATAAAAAAGAGCAGAATAATTTCTACACAACTATAAAAAACTATCTCAAATAGAATGAATAAACAAATTCTTATTACCCTAAAACAAAAACTTGATACCCTTGAGGAGAAGGGATTAGCTAGTGCTGAAATACTGCGCAACAGCGCAAAAGAGGAAATTCAGTACTATGTACTCGATTTTATCTATCACCATCCAAAATACAGCAAATGGATTATGTACGGCGGGTCCGCGCTCCGAATCTGTTATGGCCTCAATCGCATGTCTGTTGATTTGGATTTTGAAATTGATCAAGCGTGTACAAAACTGTTTTTAAATAACCTCAAAAAAGAGATAGAACACCATTTCTCAAAAAACTATGATTTAGTAACTGATACGCTTACTATTAAAATTAGCAAAGATAGAGGGATCTTGCTAAAATTTATAATCGGGCAAGAACTGGGAATCGATTATCATTCAAAGCAGATACATATTAAAATTGATCTTAATCACTTTGTTGCTCCCAAAACAGTTATAGAAAGGTTCCCTATTAATCACGATCAACTTTCCTTTGTGATTAAAACCTACAATATGTCTGCCCTTATGGGGAGTAAAATCGCCGCTATTCTCCTTAGAGGAACAAGAGGTGTTGGCAAGGCGGTATATGAAGAAAAAGGACGTGATATTTATGACCTCCTCTGGTATATGGAGAAAAAAATCATCCCCAACTTGGATTATCTAACCGCCAAGAATGTTGATATTTCGGATTTGCGCGCCCTTTTTGATCGATTAACACTGCAAATGAACAAGGTAAACAATAAAAACCTGCGACAGGATTTATTACCGCTTTTTTTGGATCAAAATTATATTAAGAATTGGCTTGTTCAATGGCATGAAAGCTATCTGCGATTAGTAGAATCATACAATATCCACACAGTTACCGATCTATGCGAGATATCTATTCACCAAGATTTTGATAGCGGCAATTATTCCTTTATGTATACCTATAATACTGAAGAAGATCATCATGTAAGAATCATATACACTACTAGCGACTATTGGTTTAAATTCAGAGAGGGGAAGATCCTAACTAAAATAGATAATAATCTTATTCCAATAATCCACACTGCAAACGGACAAAAAGCAAGCGATCGAGCCAAGCAATACATAACCCTTTTTTATAAGAAAAATTATGATTATCTTAAAAAAACAAATAACATCATATTGGGAAATACCATTCAAACAAAGACTATCCGTATGACAGCTGACAAACTAAATCAAAAAGAGCAGATCGTGCTTAATCGTTCAGTATTGCTTTCATGCGCGTTAGAAGATTTGATTTCTGGTAAAATAAAAACATCTGTTCCCGTAGCTCAACGGATAGAGTAGCGGTTTCCTAAACCGCCGATGAAGGTTCGACTCCTTCCGGGAACACTAGTTAGCTCATAGCGGTTAAACTAACCCCATCAAGGACTAGATAAGGAGCACTTAGAGAGCCATGCCATTCTGTTTCTTTACTCAAATCAACAATTCCTTCCTTTAGTAATTTAAAAACATTCCCCGCAATACCTAAATTCTTAACTCTACCTACTATTTCACCATTGTTTATAAAATAACCCAATTGGATACTTAAAGAAAAATCACCATTAGCCATGTTCCCCTGTCCTTCTCCAATAAAAGAATGAACTAAAATACCTTTTTTAATCCCTTTCAGAATAGAATTCCAAGGCTTTTTACCTCCAGAAAGAATAAGGTTTGAAGAAACCGGAGAAACATTACTATAAACAGAACCTCTTGAACCTGACCCCGTTGATTTTACTCCAGCCTTACCGCCTTCCTGAAGATCATATAAAAAGCTAGAAACAACACCATTATTGATAAGGGGCTGGTTACTTGTGGGAGTGCCTTCGTCATCAAAAGATAAACTTGAAGGTCTAAAATCTTCTAAAGGGCTATCCGTTAGGTTTATTCTTTTATCAAACAATCTCTTACCTAACTTGCCAAGCAGTCTTGAAGAACGATCATTAACAACCCTCCCATTTAATGAATAAGAAAGATAACTAATCAGAGAACCAACTGCTTCTGGGCTAAAAACGATCAAGGGGGAAGCTTCAGAAATGTTGACAATCTTTTTACCTAAAGAGGCTTTTATCTTAACTTCATCAACTAAATCTAGAACTTTACTCTCCCATTTCCTACTATTTCTATCCGACTCTATGGTAAAAAAATCGTTTTCTTTTCTTTTGGCAACTTCTAAAGACATTTCTGTTTGTGTCCCACTTCTAGACAAGTCAAGTCCAGAGCTGTTAATTATTCTTACTTTTCCCCAGCTCCAGTGAAAAACTAGGGCTTCTGGAGTAAAATCAGAAAGGTCTCTTCTTAAACAATCAAGGGCCTTGTTTGCTCCCAAAACAATTTTTTTTATTGAGGTTTGAGGAACATCATCGTCAAAAATTTTAGGTTTCGCCAAAACCCCAGTTGGATTATTAGGAAAATTAAAAAAAGATTTTGTTCCATAATGAGCAGAAACCTCTCCTTCTTTCATTAATTGAGAAACATTAGGTATCTTTAAGCTACCAGTTAAACCTAAACACCCTTTATCAGTTATCCTTAAACCCAAGATAGCATTATCATTTGTTTGGATAACCTTATTTAACTTTCCATTCTCAAAAATAACCAAAACATTATTATTAACTCCTGTTATTACTTCCGCTTGACCAAATTTATTTTTGGCTTTTTTAAGTAATTTTTGTGCTGAGTCAGAAAATTTTTCAAAAATATGATCTTCCATCTTATACTCCCATTATCAATACTTTACCTAATTTTAAAGAAGGTGCTATCGTGCCAGCAGGAATTGTTTGACCCCACTTACCACACATCCCGGGAACTTCTTCCAAATCCTTTCCAACACCTTCTATTTCATTGAGGGTTTTAAACAAATTACCACTAATTTTAATATCCCTAACCATTTGTTTTAATTCTCCTTTCACAATTTCATAACCATACATAGCTGTGAAGGTAAAATTACCATAATCAGTCATCCCCGCCATGAAACCTAAACAATAATAACCATGCTTAATATCGGAAATTAAATCTTTTTGACTTAAAGTACCATTCTTAATACAAGTTGTTCCCATCCTCGGATATGGTATTGAACGAACATCCCCAGCCCTACCGTGTCCGTTAGGTTCTTCATCCAAAATAGCGGCTGTTTCTCGAGTATGTAATCTTCCTTGCAGAATTCCCCTATTTAATAAAATTACCTTTTGGGGACTTATTCCCTCATCATCGTAATCATATCCTCCCCAACTTCCTGCATTAGGATCGTCAAAAATAGTAATATTTTTATTCCCGAAACGACTTCCCTTTACCATCATCTTTTTAAGTTGGGGATCATTAATAAGCGAATCTGCCTCACTTAGATGACCAAAAGCCTCATGAGCAAAGACTCCAGCTAACTTACCATCAATAACGACTGGATACTCTCCCCCTTTGGCTGGAGGTGCATCAACCAAGGAATTCACTATTCCAATCGCTTTTTTTATTCTTAGATCTTTATCTCTTAAGTCTTTGAAATTCGTAAATGATAGACCTTTACTGTAATTTTGAATTCCATCATTTTTTTTGGCTGTTAAATAAACACTACACCTGAGTCTGGGGATCTCTTGCTCTATTATCGAACCTTCTGAAGATATAAAAAGCTTTTTAGAAAGAGAATCAAAATATGATATATTGCTTTTAATTAAAGCTGTTTTTTCTTGCCAGATACGGTCACGATAGTGATCTAAAAGTTTAATTTTTTCGGCGGTTTTGATAGAAAGAAAATCTTTTCTGCCATCATTAGAAAGAATCACTTTTTTGACAGGTTTAATTGGACTAAAAATTACTTTCTTTTTTTTAAATAACACCGCCGATTCAACCGCTTGTTTAGCCGCTTTTTTAAACCCGTCTATATCTGTAAAAGTCGCCAAACCCCATCCCCCATTACCATAAACACGTACACTACCACCAAAAACTTTTGGAAAAGAAATTTGCTCTAAGTCTTTTGATCTATAAAATATTCTTGTTTTCTGACTATCACCAAGACGCACATCCCAATAATCAACTTTCTTCCCCATTTGCTTCATAGTTTCCAAAACTTTATCTGTATATTTCTCTGTCAAACTATACATAAGAATTACATTCTTTCTGGAGTATCAATACCAAGTAAAGTTAACCCATTTTTGATTATATAACTAATAGCAGCCGTTAAAGATAACCTAAATTCGACTGAATGAAGATTGTCTGCTCCCAAGATAGAGTGTTTATTGTAAAAGGTATTATATTTCTGAGCTAAGTCAAAAAGATAACTACAAAGTAAGTTGGGAGAAAATTTGTCCTTGGCCTCTTCAATCACTTCTGGAAACTTATATAAGGTGCGTAAAAGTGTTTCTTCCTCTTTCTCGAGTCTCAAATGGGTTATGTCTTCTGGAAAGATTACTTCTTTTCCTTCTTTATTAATTATACTCTGACAACGAGCAAAGGTGTATTGAAGGTAAGGAGCTGAATTACCCTCTAAAACAAACATCTTTTCCCAATTAAAAACAATATCACTAGAATGGTGATGCATTAAATCGAAGTATTTAACAGCCCCAACCCCAACCATCTGGGCAATTTCTTCTTGTTCTTTCTTTAATAATTTCTTCTTGTTCTTTGAAGAGATTATAATTTTGGAAGCTTTTTTAATAGACTCCTCTAAAATTTTCTCTAAATGAACTGTTTTACCCTTCCTCGTACTCATTTTACCCCCCTCTAAACGTATCAGACCATGACTTACATGAACAAATTTATCTAGCTCTCCATAACCTAATTTTACAGCCACAGCAAAAACTTGCTTTAAGTGTAAATTTTGATCTGAACCAACTTCATAAACAAATAAATCAGGTTGCCAACGTTTCTTTCGATAAGCAATACAGGCTAAATCTCTTGTTCCATAGGTTGTTGCCCCATCAGACTTAAGAAGAATAGCTGGAGGGATATTTAATTCGGAAAGATCAACGATTAGCGCACCTTGACTCTTTTTGGCTATTTTTTTCTTTTTAGCCAAAGAAATAACTGCTTCCGTCTTATCATCATAAAAACTCTCACCAATATTATGATCAATCTTTACTCCTAAAAGACCATAAATATGATCAAATTCTTTTAGTGAAATATCAATACAGGCCTTCCAGATCTTTCTTGCCTCTTGATCTTTATCTTCCAGTTTTTTAAACCATAATCTTGCTTCATCATCTAATTCAGGCCTTTTTTCTACCTGACTATGAAACTTAATATAAAGTTTTTCAAGCTTTTCAAATGTTAAATCATTAATATTTCCTTTATTCCATCTCTTAATAGCTACTATCAACTTCCCAAACTGAGTTCCCCAATCACCTAAATGATTAATACCTACAACTTCATAACCTGAAAATTTATAAAGATTATAGATTGCCTGACCAATCACCGTTTAACGTAGGTGTCCAACCCCAAAAGCTTTAGCAATATTAGGCGAAGAATAATCAATAACAACCGTTTTCCCTTTCCCTAG
>CAZJJY010000008.1:2364-17187 GCA_964546445.1 uncultured Gammaproteobacteria bacterium | reverse complement strand
TTATTTTCCTTGTCTTAAAAAAGTAGGAATATCAAACTCTTCTCCGAATTCATCTTCCTCGACTTCCTTATCTTCTTTGATTTTTTCTTCTCTCTTTGTTTCTTCAGGTTGTTCTTCTTTCTTTTCCTCTTCTTTAGGAAATTCAGAAACAATTCCCTGTGGTTTTGGTGGTTGGGGTTTAGACATCATTCTAGTTAATCTCAATCTTGATTCATCAAAACCGGTAGCAATAACAATAATCTTTAACTGATCAGTCATGTTTTCATCAATGGTCGCTCCAAAGATAATATTGGCGTCAGCATCAGCTGTTTCAGAAATAAATTTGGCTGCTTCTTCTACTTCATTCATTGTCAAATCAGGACCACCAGTAATATTAAATAAAATACCTTTAGCTCCTTCAACAGAAATATCAAGTAAAGGAGAAGATATCGCTGCTTTAGCTGCTACTTGAGCTCTATTCTCACCAACTCCCGTTCCAATCCCCAATAAAGAAGAACCGGCATTCTTCATAATTACTTTAACATCGGCAAAGTCAACGTTAATCAACCCCGGAGTGGTAATAATCTCAGAAATTCCTTGTACTCCTTGAGATAGAACACCATCGACAACTTTAAAAGCTTCCAAAAGTGTCATCTTGCGATCAATAATATCCATAATACGTTGGTTAGGGACAACAATAAGAGTATCTACTTTATTCTTTAAATTTTCTAAACCTTCTTCAGCAATAACCATTCTTTTTGTCCCCTCAAAAGTAAAAGGCTTGGTTGTGACAGCAATAGTTAAAGCCCCCATTTCCCGAGCTACATCGGCAATAACTGGAGCCGCCCCGGTATAAGTCCCTCCACCCATACCTCCACCAATAAAAACCATATCGGTATCAATTAAATATTCTTTAAGGAGTTCTCTTGATTCTTCAGCTGCCTCTCTCCCTATTTCAGGATTGCCACCAGAACCCAAACCACGAGTAATATCTTTTCCAATCTGGATTTTTGTATTAGCTTTGTTGGCTAGAAGAGCTTGACTATCAGTATTAACAGCGATAAATTCAACTCCATTAATCTGGTTATCTTCAACCATGGTATTTAAGGCGTTTCCGCCTCCACCACCAACACCAAGAACTTTTATTTTAGCAAAACTTGCAGAATCGGGCTTAATTAAGGCCATTTAGAAATTCTTTCTGAGCAGGAGAAACTAGTAAGTAAGTATACTATGGCATAAAAGATTTTATCAAGTCGAAAAATTTACCGGCTGCTCCCTTACCGCCTATCTTAGGTAACCCTTTACCCAACTTTCCCAAAGGAAAAAGAGATGTTTTTTCAGGTTCTTCTTTACTTCTGTAAAAAACTAACCCTGCCGCTACGGCAAATTCAGGTGACTGAATATCATCAACTAAACCAGTCAAATTATTAGGTTGTCCTATTCTCACCGGCATAGATAAAGTTCTTTTAGCTGATTCCACTACCCCTACTGTTTTTGCTCCCCCACCACAAACGACAATCCCTGAGGGAGTCAAACCAGTCGCTCCGCTCTTTTTAATTTCCATTCCCACCATGGTAAAAATTTCATTTAATCTTGGTTTAATTATTCCTTCAGTTAGAGTCTTTCTAGAAATTGTTTTTGTATCTTCGGTAATATCTAAATCGGAAAGTTTTAGTTTATCATCATCATCTTTGTTTTCTGACTTATTTTTATCCTCATCTTGGTTTTCTTTTTTCTTCATCTTTCCAGATAAAGCTAATTTAATCTTTTCAGAAGACTCTAAAGAAAGCCTTAAACCAATGGCAATATCATTGGTAACATTCTTAGCCCCTATTGGCAAAACAACATTGTAAAAAGGAGAGCCTTCAACAAAAATAGTTACATCGGTAACTCCTCCACCAATATCAACTAGAATAACCCCTAATTCTTTTTCTGTTTCTGATAAAACACTTTCTGAAGCAGCTAAGCCGGACACAACTAAATCTTGAGCATCAATACCGATTTCAGAAACACACTTGGTTAAATTTTTAATAGAAGTTGTTGAACCTGTTACAATATGTGTCTCTACTTCTAATCTTACCCCACTCATACCAATTGGATCTTTAACTCCTTCTTGACCATCAACAGTAAAATAACGAGGAATAACATGGACTAAATCCCTTGAGGAAGGCAGAGATAAAGCCTGAGCTGCCTCAATAACTCTTTTAATATCATCCTTAGCTATCTCACTCTCTGGCTCAGCTACGGCAACGACACCCTTTGAATTAGAAGAAGCGATGTTCCCACCACTGATAGAAACCAAAGCTCGATTAACATTATAGCCAGCCATTCTTTCAGCTGCCTCAACACAATTAAGCAAGCTTTCTGTTGTTTCTTCAATATTTACTATCTGACCCTTACGAATACCTTTAGAAGGGATATTAGCTACACCTAAGATACGGATCTCTTCTTCATTCTCTTCTTGGTTAATAGAGGCGATAACAGTAACTATTTTTGAGGAACCAATATCAATACCGGTAATAATTTGCGGTCTAGCCATAAAATTAGTAAGCAATCACGGGTTTATCGAATCTTAGATCGATCCTTGTTATTTGCTTCCCCTCTATTTTAGCCCTAGAAGAAATTAGTTGTAAAGAGTCAAGTTGCTCATTTACGTCTTTGGTTAGATTGAATAAACAAAGAAAATCATTTTCTAACCAAACTCTCACTTCTCTTATAGAAATAATCTTAGTAATTTTGGGGTTTACTAAACGCAAGCGCAAACCTAATAAAACATCGATTGTTTTTATTATTTCTTTTTCTTTAATTTGATCACCAAATTCAAAAGAAGGGTCATGGTCAAGTAAAATCAAAGGTAAATTCTTGTTTCCATCCCCTTTTTCCAAAACCACTCCCTGTTGATCAATAAGATAAAATATTCCAGATAGATTAAATTCAGGATTTTTCACTTCTGCTGATTCAGTTGCCTCTTCCTCCATTGAAGGCAACTCTACCGCTAAAGCGGCCATTAATTTTCTAGAAGTTAAGTTAAAATTCAAAGTTTGAGGAATTCTTCTTCTAATCTTTACCAGATGAATTTGAGGGAAATCTTCTCTAAGAGATTTTTTCATCTCTTCTTTAGGTAAAAATATTATGTTTTTTCTTAAAGATAGATTAGATACTCTGTTTTCTATCTCTAACGGACAACCATTATCGTCAAAATAACAATTAATTTTTTTGACTTCCCAAAAATCCGTTCTCAGCCAATAGGCTAAAAAGGCCAGAATTAAGAGGAAACCTAAAACTTTAAACCATCTTTTCCAATTCGTCGACAATCTTTTTAGTTGCATCAGGAATTAAAATATTTTTTTTATTATCTTTATTTAAACGATAATTATTAATATTCTTCATCATTTTTTCAATAGCTCCTTGGAGACCACCAGAGTTCAAAACATCTTGATCAAGAATTTCAGCCAAACCAAGTTTTTTAAACATCTTCGCATTCTTAACTTGTTCATTATTAAATAACCAAGGGATAGGAATAATTAGAAGCTTTTTTTCTAAAGCTAACATTTCTGTTAAAGTATTGATGCCAGCTCGACAAACGATTAAATCGGCCTTGTTTAAAATTGTTCCCCACTCATCTCCACCAAAATATTCTTTGATTTGATATCTTTTCTTTAAATTAGAGGGAAGATTCTTTTTTGTTTCTTTTAATTTTTCATAATCTTTAAAGTTACTGACCGCTCCCGTTTGATGTAAAATATTATAATTTTCTAAAAGTTCCTTTAAACATTTCTTTACAGCCACATTGATAAAATGAGAACCTTGATTACCCCCAGTTATCAAAATTAAAGGTAAACTTTCATCAAAACCAAAAGATTTAAAAACACTATCTTTAACTTTGAAGATATCTTGTCTTAAAGGATTACCTGTTAAAACTGTCTTATCTCCAGAGAAATCATCTAAAGAACTTTCCCAAGAAACAGCAATCTTCTTGGCAAAACGAGAGTTAATATTATCTGCTTTACCTTTAACAAGAGTTTGTTGATGCATTATAATAGGAATCCCTAACAACCAAGCTGAAAAAACGACAGGGACACTGACGTAACTCCCAAAAGAAAAAACAACCTTAGGTCTAATTTTCATTAAATAATAAAAAGACTGAAAAAAACCAAAGGGAATTCTTAATAAAGCAGAAATAGTATAACGAGTGAATTTTTGCTGTAATCTACCCACTGTTAAAGATAAAAACTTCGCTCCTACTTTAGAAATCATTTTTGATTCCACAGAAGGTGTTCTACTCCCTTCAGTTGCATATTTACGACCTAGATAAAAAATCTGCCAATTCCCTCTTTTTTGAAGTTCTTTAATAACCAGCAAAGCAGGAGTTAAATGGCCACCAGTAATGACAATTCTATTCATTTCGTTTATTATATCATTATGAAGACAAATTACATGGGTGTAATCTTTACCAAACACGCCATTAATAAACTCTATAATAGAAATATCACCCAAAGTAAAGCCTGGGAGGTTTTTACCAGCTTTGACGGAAAAAAACCTGGCAAAACACCAGGTTCAATAAAATTCTATAAAAACTACGGGGAACAAAGAATAGAAATCATCGCTAAAAAGAATAAAGAAGGACAGTGGGTAGTTTTGTCCTGTTGGGCAAGATATAAAGAGAGATCACAGATAAAAGAAACCTTCCTTGAAAAGCTAACAAAAATAATATTTAAGAAATAAGGCATTAAAAAAGCACCTGTCTATTGGGTTTTGTGAATCTACCACAATAGACAAATGCCATTTATATATTAGTCTTCGACTCTAGTTACTTATTGGTAACTATAAAAGAATTATTACTACACTATTTAGTAAAGATTTGCTTTATGCGCCTTTTGATTGAGGACCCTTTACCTTCATTCTTTTTCACTCCACTAATCGTTACTAAGTGTCTACTTATTATTTTACTAGGTCTACTTTCATCAAGAAACGAAACTTCAAAAACAAAACAAGGTTCCTTTTTGTCATTTTTTTTACCTTTAATAAGAAGTTTCGTTCCATTTATTAGATGAATCTCTACTACTAAAGCTTCTGGTTGAACTTCAATCTTGTCGGTAATTTCATTTATAAAATCTTCAAACCCTACTACTGTTGGAAAACCAGGACTTTTTTTTCTAGCAACAACCTTTATGTCGTCCGACTTACCTGAACTTACTACTACTTTCATTTCTAAACCTCCCTTATCGTTTTGTTTCTCTCCTTAAATATTCAAATTTTAATGCGCCAAAAACTGATTTATATAAAAAGTAAAAATCTTAAGATTGATTAAGCTATCTTAAAAACTTACGAATTTACTAATTACTGAGAAATATAAAACAAAAATGTGGAAAAGTCAACGTTATAGGGTTATTTCTTAAAAATCCTTTGTTTGGAAATATTAACCAATATCCCCATGGCCGCTAATGAGAGAACCAAAGATGAACCTCCATAAGATATAAAAGGAAGAGGAATACCAGTCAAAGGAACCAAAGCTACCATCGAACAAAGATTAATCAAGGCCTGAAAACCAATCCAGGAGGTGATACCGACAGCTAACAACTTTCCAAAATCATCGGGAGCTTCTTTGGCTATTCTAAAACCCCGCCAAATTAAAAGTAAAAACAAAGCTAAGATAATCATTCCCCCTACAAAACCTATTTCTTCAGCAATAATGGCAAAAATAGAATCGGTTGTTACTTCAGGTAAATATTCATATTTTTGTCTTGATTGACCTAAGCCAACCCCCAAAAGACCCCCTGAACCAATAGCAATAAGGACTTGTCTTATATGATAAGAAGCTCCTAAAGGATCTCTTGAAGGGTCAAAAAATGTCAATAATCTTTCTTTTCTATAAGGAGAAGTTAAAATCAAGCCAACCCCAGAAATAATACCAAAAAGAGCAATTAAACCAATGGCCAGAATGGGAGCTCCTGAAACGAAATAAATGGCTAGACCAGTCGCCGCCAGAACAACTGTCGTCCCTAGATCAGGTTGGAACATGATTAACCCTGCTAAAAGACCTAGAATAGCCAAAAAAGGCCAAATATTTTTCTTTTTAGAAAAGAATGAAGACAAATAAAAGATAAAGGATAATTTAGCCAATTCGGCTGGTTGAAAGCTTAAAAAACCAAGACCTAACCAACGCCTTGCCCCTAAAGCACTTGTTCCCAATCCTGGTATCAAAACTAGAACTAAAGTTATCAAGGAAAAGATTATGGCCGGGACAGCTATTTTTTTCCAAAAATTATAATTTAGAAAAGAGGTAAAGAAAAAAGCTCCTATTCCTAACAAAGACCAATAGATCTGTAATCTTAAATAATGAAACTTATCACCAAAATCCTGATAGGCTTTTAGAACAGAAGCATTCCCTACCATAACTATGCCAAAAATAGTTAAACCTAAAGTCAAACCAATAATCAACCAATCGGGCTTATTTAGGGTATTTTTTAAAACAACCTTCTGTCTAAAGTGCTTTGGCATATTTTTTAAACTGATTGCCTCTATCTTTGTAGTCTTTAAACATACCAAAAGAAGCACAACCTGGAGAAAGCAAAACTACGTCATTTAATTCAGCTTCTTTGAGGGCTTGATTAATAATCTCTTCCATATTTTCGAGATTTTCTATTATTTTCCCTTTAAAACCGGCTTTCAAAACAGACTCTTTAATTATTTTTGCTGTTTGGCCAATTAAAATTAAACTTTTTACTTTAGATTTTGCTATTTCTTTTCCTAAATCAGTAAAGTCTGCATTCTTTTCAGAGCCACCAGCAATTAAGATAATCGGTTTTTCAAAAGAATGAATAGCCGCAATACTAGCGTCAGGTATGGTTGAAAAAGAATCATTATAAAAATCAATCCCTTTATAAGATCCCACCTTCTCTAATCTATGTTCCAAACCACTAAAAGAAAAAACCGCCTTTTTAATGGCAGGTAATTCTGCTTTGGCTAAAAAGGAAGCTGTAATAGCTGCACAAACATTCTCTAAATTATGACGGCCAATCAACTTTAAATCATCAGTTTTTCCAATCAGTTTATCTTTAAAGAAAATTTCTTTCTCTTTAACATAACTTCCTTCAACTCCTTTATCTTTACTAAAGAAAAATTTCTTTGCTTTTGTTTTTTTAGAAAAAGAAAGCGAATATTCGTTATCAGCGTTAATAACAGCATAATCATTCTCACTTTGATAAGTAACAATATTCTCTTTAGCCCTGACATATTCATCAAAGTTCTTATGGTGATCAAGATGTTCAGGAGTAATAAATAAAACCACGGCTATATGAGGGCTCTTTTCCAAATCCTGTAGTTGAAAACTAGAAAGTTCTAAAATAACCCAAGAGGTTTCTTTTAATTTAGGCAATAATGAAAGCATCGGTGTTCCAATATTACCACCTAGAAATACCTCAACCCTTTGTTCCTTCAGAATATTATAAATTAAAGTACTTGTTGTCCCTTTCCCCTTACTTCCAGTAATCCCAATGATTTTACCCCGACAAGAATCAAAAAAGAGTTTAGTGGCCGAAGAAATAATAACTCCCGCCTCTTTAGCTTCTTTTATTTCTGGCAAACTTAATTTAAAACCGGGGGAACGAAAAACTAGATCAAAGTCTTTTAATCCTTTTTCTAAATAATCTTTCCCTAAAGAAAAAGTAACTCCTTCATTTTCTAAATTCTGAATACCCTTTAAATCCCCTTTATCTCTTTGATCAAAAACAACTATTTTATTATTTTTACCCAAAATAAAACCTACCAAACTTTGGCCTTCAATACCAAAACCTAAGATAGCTATTTTTTTATCAGAAAGATTTATCATTTTTGAAAATTAAATAAGTGCTAACCATAAACCGAAGATAGCTAAGACTATACCGGCTAACCAAGCTCTAAAGACTATTTTCGGTTCTTCCCATCCCTTATTTTGCAACCAAAGATGAAAAGGAGCTACTTCGAAAAGTTTTCTCTTAAGTATTTTTTTAGATCCAATTTGTAGAAGACTAGAACCAATCTCTAAAATAAATAACCCACCAATTACTACCAAAGCCATTGTTTTTCCAATTAAAAGACCAATTACTCCTAAAGTCGCTCCAAAAGACAAGGCTCCCACATCTCCTAGCCAAATACGAGCTGGATAAATATTAAAATATAAGAAAGCTAATAGAGCCCCAATAAAGAGGGCAATAAATATGGAAAGAGGAGTATCCAAAGCCTGACTTGATAAAATCCAAAAAGCAAAAAGACATATAGTTAAGAGGCCACAAGATAATCCATCTAAGCCATCGGTAATATTAAAAGCATTAGCAAAAGCAACAACAACAAAAGCCGCAAAGGGGATATACCAAAAACCCAGAGTTATCGTTCCCCAAAAAGGAATATATAAAAAATCTATCCCTAAATTACGAAATAAAAGAATGGCTATGGTAAAAGCTAAAATCCACTGTATAGCAAATTTATGCCATAAGCGCAAACCAAAAAATCCTGTTTTCTTAAAACCAAAAAATTTCAAAATATCGTCATAAAGCCCCAGAAATCCAAATGAAATGAAGGTAAAAAACAAAACATTAAGTTCATCTCTGATAGGATGAGCGTGAGTTATAAAAACACCTCCGAAAGATACCGCTGGTAGGATTAGAACATACAAAAGAGTAACTATGGCAATAATTAAAAGACCGCCCCCTACTGGCGTCCCTGCTTTATGCTTATGAAAGTGATCAAAAATTTTAGTTCTAATCCCTTGGAAATCTCGAGTTACCTGTTGTCTGCGTAAAAATTTAAATTTATAAAGAAGATTAATAAAAGGGACGACTAAAATACCGGTGATTAAAAAAGAAAAGATTAATAAACCTAGATACAAAGCCATGAGTGTTTTTATTATAAACTGCTAGTTTTTTTATGTAAATAAAGACAATCCCAACAACGATGATAAAAATGACAAGAAGATACCCTACAATCTACTTTTTTATTTTCTAAAAGAATAAGTATTCTTTCTAAATGTTTTAAAAGAGAACCTTTAAGATAAAAAAGATCATCTTTCTTAAGAATCTTTTTAAGAATACTGGCCGCCTTAACAACGTCTTCAACATAGAAAACAGCGTTCTTTTTCATACCAGATTTAAGAGCTGATTGAACCGTTAGTTTCTGCAAAGGACCAACAGAGATTAGATAATCAATCTTCAACCTAGAAACAGCTTTTCCTATTCTTCGATGTTCTTCTTTAGCAAAAAAACCTAGCTCTCCCATCTCACCTAAAACAGCGATCCTTTTCCCCTTTGTCTTTAGCGTTGATAAAACTTTAAGTCCAGCTAAAGTAGAAGCCGGATTTGCCCTTAAAGAATCATTTAGTAAAACCGAATCAAAAGGACCTTTCTCAATGCTTAATCTTCCTGGGAGTGGTTTTAACTTACTTAATCCCTCTTTTATCTGTTTTAAATTCAAACCTTGATAAAGACCAACGGCCACGGCGGCTAAACAACATTGAACAAAATGCTGACCAATAAGGCCTGTTTTAATTTTAATATCCCCATTATCCTTACTAAGAAGGGTAAAAGTTGTCCCTGAAAAATTAATTGTAATATCTTTGGCATAGAATTCTACATTAGGATCTTCTAAACTATAACGCCAAATTTTTGCTTGGGTTTTCTTAGCCATTTTTCTTGCACTTTCATCATCCCAATTGACAATAAGTAAACCATCTTTAGGTAAACTTTCCAAAAGTTTTCCTTTTTCCTCTGTTATCCCCTCTAATGATCCTAATAAATCTTTCTGCGCATGAGTTGGAGTAATACCTGTAAGAATACCAATCTTTGGTTTTACCAATGACAAATGAAAAGGCATTTCACCCTTATGATCAACTCCATACTCTAAAACTATCTTTTGATGCCTTAATCTTGATCTTAAAATGGTAATCGGTAAATTATAAATAGTATCTAAATTCAAATCTGTTTGAAGAGTTTTATATTTCTGAGATAAAACAGAAGCAATCGCTCTAGTTGTATTTGTCTTTCCATAACTGCCCACAACACCAATAACGGTTAGTTGTTTATTAAACATTAACCAAAGTTTAGCCAATAAACGTCTGGAAATATGATAAATCTTTTTTAGAAATTTAATCATCTATTTTTTTAATATCTGCTCCTAATTTTCTTAAACGAATATCTAGATCTTCATATCCTCTTTGAATATGACCAGGATCAGAAAGAGTACTTTGTCCTTTAGCAATTAAGGCGGCTAAAACCAAAGTTGCTCCTGCTCTGAGATCAGAAACCTTCAAATCAAAACCCTTAAGAAGAGTTTGCCCAAAAACCCTTACTCCATGAGAATTTTTTGGATTATCATCATCTAAATTAAAATTATAGAAAGAGGCTGGATCTTTAATATTTGGATTAAAAAATTCAATTTTTGCTCCCATTTTAACCAAATCCTTAACATAACCGAAACGATATTCATAAATTGTTTCTATTATTTCACTTTCACCATTAGCTTGAGTCATAAGGGTTACCCATAATGCTTGCCAATCAGTCATAAAACCAGGGTGAGAAGCGGTGGTCACATTAGTTGCCTTTAAAGGGCCATCATACCAAAATCTTATTCCGTATGGACCAGTCTCGTATTTTCCTCCTATCTCTTCAACCTTTTTAAGAAAAATTTCAAGATGCTCTTTATTGGCATTTTCAATAATAATATCACCTTGTGTTGCTAGGGCCGCACACGCATAAGAAATGGCTTCGTTACGATCGGGAATAGCTTTGTGAATAACTCCCTTCAGTTTTTTAACTCCTTTTATCAATATTTTCCTATTCGGGAGCCTTTTTACATTTGCTCCCATTTTATTTAAAAAATCAATCAAATCATCGACTTCAATTTCTAAGGCAGCATTCTCCAAAAGAGTTTCCCCCTCTGCCTTAACTGCGGCCATAATAAGAGTCTCTGTCCCTGTGTGAGAATTCTTTGGAAAACGATATTTCCCTCCTTTAATATGTGTTGCACTTAAGTTAATAAAACAGTCTTTAGTCTCTACTTTAATCCCTAAAGCCCTTAGCCCCTCTAGATGCCTCTCTATTGGTCTTTGGCCAATATCACAACCACCAGGTAAAGGGATAACCGCTTGACCAAAACGAGAAACTAAAGGGCCGGCAAACATAATAGAACCTCTTGATTTATAAGCTAGTTTTTCTGAAATATGATAATTTTTTAATGAATCAGGATTAATAAAAATTGTCCCCTTACCGGGACTTTTGATTTTACCTCCAATTTCTTTAATAATCTGTTTGGTAGTTTCAACATCTCCAATTTTAGAAATATTAAGTAGACGAGATTGGCCATCGGCCAAAAGAGAAGCAATCATTAATTTAAAACCAGAATTTTTAGCCCCGCCAATCCTCACTGCACCCTTGAGAGGCTTACCACCCTTAATTATATATTTAGTCATTATTTTTTACCAAAATTATTTCTAATTCGAGATCTATATTAAATTTAACCTTAACTTTTTCTTTTATATAAGTAATTAATTCTAACACATCACTAGCCTTGGCATTACCTAAATTAACAATGAAATTAGCATGTTTATTTGAAATTTGAACGTCACCTATTCTTTTTCCTTTTAGACCACACTCCTCAATTAATTTTCCAGTAGATAAAAGGGGTGGATTTTTAAAAATACATCCTGCACTCTTGCCAACAGGTTGATCCTTTCGTAGAAATAAAGCTTTTTCCATCTCCTCTTTTATCTTTTCTTTCTTTTCCTTTTTTAACTTTAAAATAATTTCTAAAATTATTGTCTTTTTATCTTTAAAAAGATCATCAATAATATTTAATTCTTTGATTTTTCCTTCTTCAGTTAAGACTTCAATTCTTTCAACAACTTCTGAAATTTTCCAATTTCTAGTTGAAGCATTTACAACAACTGCACCACCAATAGTCCCTGGGATACCTAAAGCAGATTCTAATCCAGATAAAGAGTTCTCATAAGCCAAATCAACTAGCTTAGATAGGGGAACTCCGGACTTAACAATAATTCTTTCTCCCTTAACCTCATAACCAGACGTGTTTATTTTTACTATTAATCCCTTAAAATCATCATCAGAAAATAAAATATTACTGCCTCCTCCTAAAATGAAATAAGAAATATCATTTTCTCCGCAAAATTTAATCAATTGCACCAACTCTTTTTCTTCTTTTACCTCATAAAACCATTTCGCCTTACCACCAATACCAAAAGTAGAAAAAGAAGATAAGGAAATATCTTCCTGAACATTAGGGAAAAGTTTTTTAAAATCTTCTTCTTTCATCTTATTCCTTTCAAGATCTGCTTCGATAATAAATAGGACTTACCAGCCCCAAAAACGATAACTAAATCACCACTCTTCCCCTTAGCCTTTATTTCTTCAACTATCTTCTCAAAACTATCTATATATCTTGCTTTTTTACCAATCTTTTTTACTAAATCTTCTGCCCTTATTAAACCATTATCTTTCTCACGCCCTTTAAAAACGGGGATCACGATTACCTTATCAGCCAAAGAAAGAACAGAAGCAAATTCTTTCAAAAATAAGCTTAACCTAGAGAATTGATGAGGTTCAAAAACTGCCCATATTCGACTCTCAGGATATTTTTGCTCAGCTGCCTTTAAAGTAGAAAAAACTGCTCTTGGGTGAACCGCATAATCATCAAAAACTTTTATTCCTTTTTCTTCTCCTAATAATTCAAAACGCCTCTCTAAACCATTAAAAATAGAAAGAGATTTTTTTAAGGAGGAAACGTTCATCTTTAATTCAAAAACTAAAGCTAAAGCTCCAAGCGCGTTATAAACATTATCTTTCCCCAGCAACTTTAAATTAAATTCATCCTTACCAACTTTAAATACAGTTGAAGAAGGCGACATTTTTAAAATATTGGCTTGATATTCCAAATCAAAAGGGAAATCAAATTTATCTTCTATAAAATAGCCAATGACTTTTACTTTGTTTTCTTTTAGCCAACCTTCCATTTCCTTTAATACTTCTTTAATTCCCTTGCTTTCTTCATTAACAATAAGAACTTTAGGCGGTCTTATTTGTTTAATAAACTTTTTGAATGAATCTTTAAAATGACCAAAATCTTTAAAAAATTCAGGATGGTCCATCTCAATATTATTAATAATAATCACCGAAGGAAAATAGTTTAAAAAATTACAATTAAATTCATCGGCTTCACAAACAAAATATTTTGACTTACCTATCCTGACTGGAGCTTGCCAACGAGGCATAATAGCCCCTATTTCAACTGTTGGGTCAAGATCTGCCATTTCTAAAGTTAGTCCAATTAAAGCTGTTGTTGTTGACTTGCCATGAGTGCCGGCAATACCAATAACGAATTTATCTTTTTGCAAATATTTTCCTAAGAATTCCTGCCAGGTCATAAGAATACCTCTTTTTTTGGCTTCTTTTATTTCGGGATGATTTGGATTAGAAACTAAAACGGCCACAGAAACAGCCAAGATATCGATTCCTTCAAGATGGCTCTTATTATGTCCAAAAAGGGGTTTAATCCCCCTTTTTAAAAGGGGATCAAAATAGGCAGTTTTCTTAGCTGAATCACAACCAGAAACTTTAAAACCCTGGCTTTGGGCTAAGATAGCCACTCCAGATAAGGCGCTACCTCCAATGCCCATGAAATGAATGTTTTTCTTTTCTGACATAAATTTAATTTTTTTTAAGAGATTCCTCTACTGCTTTAAAATCACTCCATGGATATTCTTTTTTACCAAAACACATTGTTTTTTCATGCCCCTTTCCGCATATAACGACAATGTCATCTTTCTTGGCCAGTTCTCTAATAGCAAATTCAATCGCTTCTTTTCTATCAGGAACCCTAAAAAAACAATTCTTTCTATTATCTATCTTAAATTTATCTTTACCCTGTTCAATAGCCCCACTCTTTAAGCATCCCTGAGCAATCTTCTCAATAATTTCGTTTAAATCTTCTGTTCGTGGATCTTCAGCTGTAATGACGGTGATATCAGCGTACTTACCTGAAATCTTACCCATTAAAGGACGTTTCTTTCTGTCTCTTAAACCGGCCGCCCCAAAAACAGCAATTAATTTGTTATCTTCTTTCTTTTCTTTATTCAAAACTTCCAAAGCATTTTTTAAAGAATTAGGAGCATGAGCAAAATCAATAATTACTTTAAAATTCTGTCCTTTTTTAACTTCTTCCATTCGTCCCTTAACCCCCGAAAATGAAGCTATTGCTTCACGTATTTCTCCTTTAGGAATCCCAAGCGATGAAGTAACGGCAATCGCTGCTAAGCAATTGTATTGATTAAAACCACCTAACAACTGTGTTTTAAACTTAAAATTCTCAGGAGTAAAGTCAGCCTTATTTTTAATCCCATAGGTAATAAATTTATCAATTGAATAATTAGACAACCGATCACTTAATAATTTATATGATCTATCATCATTATTTAAAACTGCAACTTCTACTCCTTTGAAAAGTTTTGCTTTAGCTTTAAGGTAATTTTCATAAATTTTATGATAATCTAAATGGTCATGAGTAATATTAGTAACCACCCCTATTTTAAAATTACAACCAAAAAGACGATTCTGCACTAAACCATGAGAAGTAGATTCAATAACAACATAATTAATTTTTTTATTAACGATCTCTCTTAAAAGCTTTTGCAACTTCCATGGATGAGGAGAAGTAACATGAAAGCCTGTCTCTATTTCTGCTTGACCAACCTTGGCAGAAACAGTCGAAATTAAGGCTGTTTTTTTACCAGACTTTGTAAGAATTTCATAAATTAATTCTGCAGTGGTTGTCTTCCCATCAGTTCCAGTAACTCCAATAACA
>CAZJJY010000008.1:0-2354 GCA_964546445.1 uncultured Gammaproteobacteria bacterium | reverse complement strand
AATAACAGTTAATTTTCTGGCTGGATATCCATAAAAAATGGTCGCTAGGATCGCTAGGCTAAGATGTTCGAGAATATTGACCATTGAATCAGGAAAAACTGATCTTATTTTCTCACCAATAAAACTTTGGCGAAATTTAGTCCATAATTTACTTATCATTTTTTAGATTAAATCACAAATTATAATATAAAACTCTATGGTATATTATAGCCTCTATTGAGGCTGAATTCCATAATAAGTGAATAATTCTTTGGCGATATCAAACCATAGAGGGGCGGCTGTCTCTGCTCCCCAAGGGGAAGAAGTAGGTTCTCTTAGAGTGACTAGCATAATAAATTTAGGATCATCGGCTGGAGCAAAACCAATAAAAGAAGCGATTGTCTTTTCTTCATCATAATGACCGGCTACAGGAATTTGGGCCGTCCCTGTCTTTCCAGCAATTCTATAGCCTTCAGGTTTTATCCATTGAGCTTCACCTTTATCAACAGCGTTAACCATCATCTCTGTTAAAACAAAAGCCGTCTTTGTCTTAATAATTTGCCTGCCTATATCAGGTCTGATTTCAACTTCCTCATCTTTATCTATAACTTTAGAAACTAGATAAGGCTTAACCAATTTCCCTTCATTAGCAATCGTATTTACCGCTCTTATCATTTGTAAAGGAGTCATCGCTATTCCTTGCCCAAAAGAGGCAGTCGCTAAGTCAACAATTCCCCAATCTTCCTCTTGCCTTATATCAGGAGTTGTCTCATCCTCCAAATCAATACCTGTTTTCTGACCAAAACCATATTTTTTTAAATAAGAGAGCAAATTATCAATCCCTAGTTTTTCCGCAGTGAAAATCATCCCGACATTATCAGAATGTTGAATTACCTCAAGCATAGTAGAGTCAGGAAAATACTCATCATTCCAAGTCTTAATAGTATAATCAGAAATTACTCTTGGACCACTACATTTGGTACATTTTGTATCAGGCTCAACGACTCCTTCATTAATAGCCGCCGCCATTATCAAAACTTTAAATGTCGAACCAGGCTCATAAGAAGAAGCAATAATAGGGTTTGGGAATAATTCCTTATTAAAATCAAAAAACATCTCAGGATTATAAGCAGGCAAGGAAGCCATTCCTAAAATAGCTCCTGTTTGTGGCTCCATAATAACAACTGAACCGCTCAAGGCCCCATATCTCTTAAGACCCTTTTTTAGATTATCATTTAGAATAAATTGGACGCTCCTATCAATAGTTGTTATCAAAGTACGCCCATCTTTTTCTTCCTCCTTATAAACATCACCAACTAAAATAGGTTTACCAGAAGCATCTTTTTCCCTCCTCAAAAGACCAGATCTTCCTCTAAGCTCAAGATCGTAGTAGCCTTCTAAGCCAAAATAACCTTTATCCTTACCATTAATATCTGAACCAACAAAACCAAGTAAATGAGCACTGGAAGAACCTTCAGGATAAGTCCTTCTTTGTTCTTCTTCGAAACCAAGACCAGCAATCTTCAACACCTCTATCTCTTCTTTTTGGCTACGATTAAGCTTATGCTTTAAAGGGACCCACACTAAATCCTCTCTCGATAACCTTTCTTCTATTAATCCTGATATTGTGGCTGGATCTTGAGGTTCTAAGATTGAAGAAAGTTTTTCTGAAATATTTTTAATGTCTTGGTTAATTTGAGGTAGAGAGGCAAAAAGTAAAAAAGCTTCTTTATTAGAAACTAAAGGAGAACCATCAGAGGCTAAGATCTCACCTCTCTTGGCTGGGACTTCAAAAGAGACCCAGTGCTGACTGGCGGCAATTGCCGATAAACTTTCTGAAGAAACAATCTGCCAGTAAAAAAGCCGACTGGTTATTAAAAGACCCAGCAAAACAAAGAAGACTAAGAGGAAATTAATTCGCCAATTAGCAAACATTACCTTTATTGATTAACTTTTAAAGTATCTAAAGCCACAGGAATTTGAGGAGTTAAATGAAGAACCTTTTTAGCCTTTACCAATCCCATTTCTTGAGCCTTTAAAGAAACTAAAGACAAAGAGCCCATTTGATTAATCTCTTCATTCATTTTTTTGTTTTCCTTTACCAGATATTCTTGTTTTTCTTCCAATTGAGACATTCTTCCACCTAAAGTTGCTAACTTATGAGAAATAGTCAATTGAACCAAGGAAAGGCCAACCACTATGCAAGTGATTAAAACTATTAGTTTTGGTTTTTTATATGTTTTATTTGTCATTTTTTTTATATTTTTTCTGCCGCTCTTAATTTAGCGCTCCGACTTCTTTTGTTTTCTTTAATCTCCTCTTCTTGAGGGACAATTGGTTTTTTTTTTAAAGTTTAATGCTCTTTTTCTTCTTTT
>CAZJJY010000007.1:0-17829 GCA_964546445.1 uncultured Gammaproteobacteria bacterium | reverse complement strand
AAAATGAAGGAATAATTTTAGAAAAAACGAATCTAGAATTCGAAAATAAGAGTGTTTGCAACCCTACCTGTATTCATGTGGGTAATATTACCCACATGTTCTATCGAGCAATTAACCTTAATAATGTTTCTTCCATAGGTTACTGCCAATTGGTTGGTAATAAAGTTGTCAAGAGGTTTAAGAAGCCGGTTCTTTTCCCAGAATATGATTATGAGAAAAAGGGCGTAGAAGATCCAAGAATTACTTTTTTAGAAGAAACATATTATCTTTTTTATACTGCCTATGATGGCAAAAATGCCCTTGTTTCTTACGCAACAAGTAAAGATCTCATCCATTTTACTAAACAGGGTCTTATTTCCCCAAAAATCTCTTATGACGAAGCAGAGGACATTTTTCGCAAGTCAAAAGTCAGAGAGAGATACACTATGTTTGAAATATTCTACAAAGAAAAAAGTGGTAAGGATATTTTACTATTTGAGAAAGATGCCTTACTCTTTCCTAAAAAATTCAATCATAAATTTGCTCTTCTTCATCGAGTCTTACCCGGAATCCAAATTATTTACTTTAAAAATTTCTCCGAACTTACTGAAAGTTTCTGGAGGAATTATTTCAAGAATTTAGGTGATTTTATTGTGCTTGATCCTCTCTTTTGGTTTGAAAACCGCAACGTTGGCGGCGGTTGTCCCCCTATTGAAACAAAAGACGGATGGCTCATTATCTATCATGCAGTAGAGGATACTCCTTTAGGGAAAATTTACCATGCTACCGCTGCCCTTCTTGATCTTGAAAACCCTTTAAAAGTTTTAGGGCGATTAAAAGAACCCCTGTTTTCCCCAAAGGCTCCCTGGGAAAAAAGTGGCGTTACAAATAATGTTGTCTTTCCCACCGGAGCAGTAATAAGAGAGAAAAGACTTTATATTTATTATGGCGCTGCCGACAAGTTAATCGCCGCGAAATCTGTTGATTTTGCCGAGCTCTTGGCCGAACTCAAGAAAAGCCCCCTAAACCTATAAACCCCGACCAGCAAAATAAGTCTTGGATGATCTGTCTTTCCACCTTCCCGCTGCGACAGTGCGGTATCGCTACCTTAAAAGATTTAATATAATCTAAATTGAAATCAAACTCTATCTTCTGGTTGCAGAATAAATCCTTTAGGAGCAACCAAAGTCGTACATCTAAACTACTACAGAATCAAATAGAAATTGTTTTATTTTGGTATAATTAGTCAATGTTAAATGAATATTCTCAAAATAAAGAAAACTCCTTATGTTCTAGGACAATTAACGATATTAATCCTTCAGACATTAATTCCCTAAAACAGGCTAAGAAAATTTACGACATAGGACTTGGTGAAAATTATATTCCTTCGGAAGACTTGTTGAGTTACGCTAGTCATCCCGAAAAATACATATCATTAGGATCCTACAGTTCAGATGGAGAGCTATTGGGGGTCATATTGGCTAATCGATTAGATGAAAAGGAAAGAGAAAAATATAATTTAACCTTTCAACAGAATAGTGTTGATATCATGCTTCCAGCCTATACAACAGGTCTAATTAAATCCGTTGCCGTAAAACAGGAATATCGACAAAAGGGAATAGGTGCAGAGCTTATAAAAGAAGCAATAGAAAGATTAAAAAATATGTCATGCGAATTAATTCTCGCAGTTGCCTGGGCTTCAGGAAAACCAGGTTCTTCGCCAAAAATCCTTGAGAAATTAAGCTTTAAAAATATTCTCGGGGTTGAAGAATATTGGAAGGAAGATAGTCTAAAAGAAGGGTATTCATGTCCGAATTGTGGAAAGCCCCCGTGTCGTTGTAAGGCCCTGTTCTATCTTCATAAAGCAAATTCATAAAGTATACTACATAGTCAACTAGAACCAACAAACGCAAACTATAACCCCAAACTCAAATTAAGCTATAAGGACAGAAAGGGTCAAGACCGACCTGTTCAACTCGCTAGAAATAGAACCGTAGGCATAGGATCGAAGGGGACTAGACCTACCTGCTCAACAAACTAAAAATTTGTTATAATAAAATTTAGATGAAACTCAAAAAAATTCCGTTTAAAGAATTCGTGGAAATATATCACAAAGTCCCTAGAGCCACAATAGACGTAATTGTAGTTTCGAAAAAAGGTTTTTTGCTTACTAAAAGGGCAATTCCTCCATTCAAAGGTATGTGGCATATTCCTGGAGGAACAATTCTATTTATGGAACCAATCAAAAATGCAATAAACAGAATTATCAAAGAAGAATTAGGAGTTAAGCTTAAAGATATCAAACATCTAGGAATAATTGAATACTTCAACGACGAAGGCAGGCACAGCATTAGCAGTTGTTATTTAGCCAAAATAAAAAATGGTAAACCAAGGGGAAGTAAACAAGGTAAAAAAATTAATTTTTTTAAAAAAGTCCCTCAAAAACTTATCCCAGAACAAAAAACTTTTATAAACAAGCACTTGCAAACAATTAAGGATTGTTTGTTATAAAATAGGCTCTTTATCCAACCTGCCTTACACAAATGAAACAAAAACTAAAAATTTTAATAATAGGCTTAACTGACAGGACTAAAGATCTTCAAGCACAACAAACCAGTCTAAAAGAAGCTGAATTACTCGTGGACACATATGGAGGAAATGTCGACAAGGTTATTACCCAAAACGCAAGTCATAAGGATAGTAGTACTTATATTGGTTCTGGAAAAGTCCAAGAGATAAAACGATTAGTCGAAGCAGAAGATATAAACATTGTTGTCATAAACGACCATCTCAAATCTAGTCTACTATTCACTCTTGAGAGTATTATCAGCGTCCAAAGTTCATGTAAAATTTGGGATCGTACCCAGCTAATACTTCAAATATTCAAAAAACACGCAAGTACTGCCGAAGCCAAACTCCAGATCAAGCTAGCCGAACTAAATCATCATGGGCCAGAACTAAGTGGGTTGGGTATCTCTATGTCGCGGCAAGCGGGGGGTATTGGAACAAGGGGAGTTGGGGAGAAAAACACAGAAATTATGCATCGCCACTGGCAAAAAGAGATAAAAACTGTTAAGAGTGAACTCGAAAAAGTTACCCAAAACCGACATCAGCAAATGAAGCATCGAAAGCAATCTGGAATTCCAACAGTATCAATCATTGGCTACACCAACGCAGGCAAAACTACTCTTTTTAATGCTATCAGCAGTAAGCAGGATAAAGTTGAAAATACCCTATTTGCCACTCTAGATAGCAGCGTTAGTAGCATGTATTTACAAAATATAGGCAAGAAAATATTCATTTCAGACACAATTGGATTTATCCAAGATTTACCTACTATGCTAATTGATGCTTTTAAATCCACTCTTTTAGAAACTATCAACGCAGACGTACTGCTTCACGTTATCGATAGTTCAGATAAAAATATACATCTAAAGATAAACACCGTTAATAAAATACTTAAAAGTATAAATCTAGAATCAAAACAACAAATATATGTATTCAATAAAACTGACATATTATCAAAAATCAAAAGAGACGAACTCTCAGAGAAATATCACAAAAACAAACATATTTTTATCAGTGCCAAAAATAATCAAGGTGTCGATAACTTGGTTGATATCATTGAAACCAAGCTTCTTAGCATGGGTCTAAAACGTGCCAGGCACCTAAGCTACCTTGATAATTTGTAACGAGAAGAAATGATAAGGCAATGTTTTAGATTTTTTTTGTTTCTATTCATTTTTATATTTCTTTTGCTTATAGTTACAATATAATACAAGAGATTGAACATTTTCCACGGCTCGAGTTTAAATTACATTGTAGCTGGGAATTAAAAAGAGTTGTTTTGCAGTCATTAAAAAGGTTCGATTTAGTCTTTATAAAACTTTATAAAAATAAAATAATCTAATAATATGAAAAATATTAAACTTCTGCCAAATACTATTTTAGGCAAATGGTCTATTGCATTAATCGTTGTGATACCAATATTTTTTTATATCGGTATGTCATTCGTAGGTTTTTATGAATCTGTTCCGGCTGGAAAAACAATACCGCACGATATTGTTGTCAGACCCGGAGTAGCGTTGCCGATGTTAACTGGGTTTGTTTGCGGGATTGCGGCTTTTTTTATCGGTATTATCGATATTACAAGAAAGAAAGATCATTCCATTCTTGTATTTTTATCTACAGCAGTAGGATTTCTTATGCTGCTTTGGTGCCTGACTGAAATTCTTTTTCCTCATTAATTAAAATAGATGAGGCTTTTTTGTAATTTTAGAATAGGAGTTAAATATATTTTATCAATAAAAATACAAACCTCTTGTTTTCTTCTAGGAATAAGGTTAAGGGATGTGCTACAATAACATATGGGAAACTTTGATAGAGATAACAGATCTGGTGGTAGGGATAATTTTTCGAGACGAAGCTTTGGGGGTCGGGGTGGAGACAGACAAATGTATAGTGCAGTTTGTAGTGAATGTGGAAAAGACTGTCAACTACCATTTAAACCAACTAGCGGTAAACCAGTTTTTTGTAGTGAGTGTTTTGAAAAAAAGGGTGGCGGTTCAAGTCCAAGAAGATCTGAAGACAGAAACAATCGACAACCTCAAAACAACGCACAGATTGAGATAATAAATTCCAAGCTTGATAAAATTCTGGAGATGTTAAAACCTGTAGTAACAAAACCATTGAAAGAACCAAAAATCGAAAAGGAAATAGAGATTCAAACCGAAAAACCAATAGCCGTTGTTAAAAAGAGGGCAAGAGCATCTAAAAAAAACTCCAGCAAATAAAGCTAACCTAGCTATAAACCGCAATAAATTGTATAATTCAAGAAGTTAACCACATAAAAAATATTTCTCCTTTCTATTTAATATTTGTTTTGTGCCTTATCAGAAAAATTTTATTATGGACAAAATTACAACATTTGATTTATTGGTTGTCTATTCTGAAAGAGTTGCTACTAGTGCCAATTCTTTATCTAAAAATGTCATTGCACCATTCTCTAAAAATTGTGGTAGTGAGAACTATAACCTCGTTTATAGTTATTTTTTAGAAACTTGTCAAAAAAACAATTTAAAAACGGCTTTTACAACATCCGCTGACATTATCGGTGCGGGTGAATGTCAAAGTTATTGGCTTTTCAAAAATAAGATTTGGATAAAAGTCCGTAAAAAATGTTTTTCAAAAATAATTTTTGACAAATTCTCTCCAAAAAGTAAAGGAATTAAATTAAGACGTAAATTGTTTTTTTCTTCAAAAAGGATCAAACCTTTTAACAACCCATATATTTTTAACCTTTGTTTTGACAAACAAAAAACCTATGATAAATTTCATAAATTTTCTATTCCCACAATAGCCATCAACGGTAATACAAAAAAAGAAATTAATAAAAAGTGTCAATTACTAAAAGAAAAAATAGCCAACCATCCATATAGAGATGATTTTACAGACGAAATCATCATGAAGGACAGATTTGGAGCTGGAGGAAGAAGCGTCTATAAATTTAAAGATAATCAATCTGATTCAATGACTGCATTAATAAAAAAACATCAAAGAATATCATTTATTATTCAAGCATTTGTAAAATTTGATAAGGGATTTTACTATCAAAATTCTCCTGTTTCAACTGATATCAGACTAATATACCTTGGGGGAAAAATTGTTCAAACATATATCAGAATGGCAAGTAAAGGAAACTTTCTTTGCAATGAACACAAAGGTGGAGTGTTAAAATACATACCAAAAAACAAAATCCCTTCAAAAGTGATCGCAGTTTCAAAAAATATTGCTGAAATTTTAGGCAAAAGATCTTATCTAATTGCTTTTGATTTTATAATCAGTAACAATGGCAACCCTTATCTTCTAGAAGCAAATACTGGACCAGGATTGGACTGGAATCTGTTAATCAAAGAAAATGAAATTGAATCCAAAAAACTGATAAGAATTATTATAAAAGAAATAGCAAGAAGGATTAATCTGTCAAAGAATAATTTTAAAAGAAAAACGATAACAACTTCACCATTAGATATTCCAAGAACTAGTGAATATCCAGTGTTAATAAATAGTTTGGCGACGTTAAAAAATAATTAAATTTTTATTAATTGTTCAGATTTTTGGTAAACAATCTCAGAATAAGATATAATTCTTCCCAGATTAGCAATTCTAAAATCATTAATGACGACCATGAATATTGAACAAATAGGTAGACCAAATGATCCACCTATTGTGGAGCCAAAAGAATTTTTATTAAAACCATTTGAAAAATTGGAAGTCGGAGAACTTATAAAACCTCCTGATATTAACTTCTTAAAATGGCTTCCTAAAGTTTCTGATGAAACAGGATTAGTCTACCAAAAACCTCGATGGTTTGTGATTAAAGCTAGTGATCATGGAGTGCCGTCATGGATTATGCCTCAAAATTCAGACATCTTGTTGCACTCACACCCTCACGAAGAAAAGGGAATCAAAAATGCCGAGGCTATACCCAGTATGAGGGATTTTTTAAATTGTTCACCACTGTCAAAGAATTTTATCGTCTCTCAAAATGGTATAACTAAATATCAGGCAGTCGAACCAAAAACCAAACAAAGACTTGAAATGGAAATAGTAAGAGGCAGATCATTTAATAAACATAAGATACAAGAGTATCTACAATTTTTGGAAGATATCGGGGCAATATTTGAAGTTTATTCTTGGAAAAAATTAAATGATGAAAAGTTGGCAACATTGTTATATTAAATAATTTGTTAAAATGAAGGAAAAGGAAATAATTGTAAACCATAATCGACTTGCTCAGCTAGAAAAAGACCAAAAAATAGGATAGAATGAGCTTAGATCAACCTACTTAGCTAAAATGAAGAATATAATTAAATGTAAAAATTGTGGTGCAGAAATAGAAATTTCTGATGCTTTAAAACATCAGTTTGAAGAGACAATTCGACTGGAAGAAGGAAAAAAGTTTGAACAACAATTGGAAGAAGTTAGAAATCAAGCTAAGAAAAAAGCTGAAAAAGAAATACAGGAAAAACTATCCAAAGAACTAAAAGATAAAGAAGATCAAATAGGGGAGCTTCAAGCCAGAGCAAAAAGAGCTGAAGATGAGGAATTAAAAATCAGAAAAGAAAAAAGAGAACTCAAAGAAGATAAAGAGAAGTTTGAACTTAAAAAAGAACGTCAGCTTGATGAAGAAAGAGAAAAAATAAGAAAAGCTGCCGTTGAGGAAATCCAAGAAAAAAATAAACTCGAACTTGCAGAATACGAAAAGAAAATTGCCGATATGACCAAGGCACTTAAAGATGCTGAAAGTAAAGGAAAGCAAGGTTCTCAACAACTACAGGGAGAGGTCTTAGAACTAGACTTTGAAAATCTATTAGGACAAACTTTTCTTGATGACGAAATTATCCCTGTTGGAAAAGGCAAACAAGGTGGAGATATTATCCAAAAAGTGAAAGGCAAATCAGGTCGAGTCGCAGGTGTTATCTTATGGGAAACTAAACGAGCGAAATGGTCCCCTAAATGGCTAAGCAAACTTCGTGAAGATGCAAGATCAGAAAGTGCAACCTTTGCTATTCTAATAAGTATAAATTTACCCCCTGACATAAATGATTTTAAACTAACCGAAGGAGTGATAGTTTGTTCATATAAATCAGCAATTCCTCTTGCGAGTGTTCTTAGACGTTCTGTACTTCATCTAGCCGTAGCCAAACAAACAGCTGCCAATAAAGATGAAAATTTAGAATTTCTTTATGACTATTTACAAAGCGAATCATTCAGACATAGATTTGAATCCTTTGCCGAAGGAGTAAATGAAATGCAAAACGATCTCGATTACGAAAAAAGAGCTATGGAAAGAGTTTGGAAAAAAAGAGAAGTGCAGATAAAGAAAGTTCTACTCAACGTATCAAGAATGTATGGTGAGCTACAAGGCGTTATGGGCAATGCACTCCCTGATATCAAAACACTTTCCCTACCTCAAGGTGGTAAGAAAAAAAATAATTAAAAATATTTTAATAATGGAGTCAAACTAATACTATTTTATTATGTCTTTTATTGTCTATATTCTCGAATGCGCTGATAAGTCTTATTACACAGGTTGTACTAACAACTTAAAAGGAAGGCTTAAAGAACACAATAGTTCCAAAAGAGGAGCGCATTACACCAAAATTCGCAGACCAGTAACACTAAAATATTCAGAAAGATTTAATACACTACTTGAAGCTAGAAGAAGAGAAGCAGAAATCAAAGGTTGGAGAAGAGAAAAGAAAGAAAGACTTTGGATAAAAAAATAATATCTCCCCAGCCAAACTAAAATCGAATGAGAATAATCCTAATCTCCTAGTTTGAATGAACCAAGAAGATTTTTTAACTTTTCAAGACTATCCCAATCATTAATAGATATAGGCAAAATTTGCTTTTTTGTTCTCTTCAAAGCATTGAGGTAAAGATTTATCTCTTTTTCTGATTTTAAATCTGTTTTAGTAAGAAGAATTATTTCCTGCTTATCTATTAGCTTTGGGTTAAATTCTTTTAGTTCATCTCTAATTGTTTGGTATCTTTTTATAAGATCATCAGTCTCACAAGAGATACAATGGAATAAAACGGAAACCCTTTCAATATGTTTCAAAAATTTAATTCCTAAACCTTTCCCTTTAGAAGCTCCCTTAATAAGTCCAGGAATATCAGCAATGATTTTTTCATCTAGCACCCCAAGATTGGGCTCAAGGGTTGTAAAAGGATAATTATCAATCTTAGGTTTGGCAGAAGTAAGTTCTCTAAGGAGGCTGCTTTTACCTGCATTAGGAAAACCAATCAATCCATAATTAGCGATCAACTTAAGATTAATTTCCAAATCTCTTTGCTGGCCTTTAAATCCTTTTTGAGCATATTTCGGAGTTGTATTAAGACTAGAACGATATTCAAAATTACCTAAACCTCCCAAGCCACCACTACATAATTGAAAACGATCATCTTTATTAATTACTTCAAAAACTTCTTTGGTATCCTTATCAGTAATAACCGTACCAATTGGCAATTTGACTTCCAAATCACTAGCATTTCTTCCGTTCTTTTTGTTATCCATCCCATCCTGACCATTTTCAGCTTTGATTTCAACACTTTTACTTAAATTGTTAAGAGCATAAATGTCTGAGGTGGCTAAAACATAAAGATTTCCACCCTTACCACCATTGCCGCCATCCGGACCTCTTCTGGTTTTAAAAAAAGAAACCTTACCATCGCCACCTTTACCAGCTATAAATTTAATATTAATTTCTGTAATAAACATAATTTTTAGAATATAATCTTCCTATCTATATTCTACATGATTATCTGAAGCAAGCTAGCAGAAATAATTATTTTTATAATCAATAGGTTCTCTTCCTAACTTTGATGTGAGATAATTATTTTAAGGATAAGGATATTACAAAGTAATCTACCCAAAACAAAATTTATGATAGAAAAATGTTCTCAATGTGGCCTTTGCTGTTCTTTGTTTTTAATAAATTTAACTGAAAAAGAATATCAATCAGGCAAATATAAAACTCAGTTTGAAGAATTTGGTTTAGTAAATAACTTCCATAAGGTATCCAAATATGGAATGAACACTCTCAAACAAAGAGAAAATGGTAATTGTATTTATCTCAAAAGAAACAAATGTTCTATTCATAGAATTAGACCTCAGGCTTGTAGAGATTTTCTCTGTACCTCAACTTTAAAAAAATTTAAAAGAATGATTGAGCAAATTGAAAAGAAACGAGCTAGTTTAAAAAAAGAAAAAAGTAAAAAATCAAACAAACTTGACAATTATTTATAGTGGAGATATCATTGGAGCTATTCCTATCACTGGGAATAATGGAGTGTTCATAATTAGTAAAGTTGTGAACTAGTAGTAGAATTCTGCCAAACAATAGCACCAAGCGAATTCTACTCTAAAAGTTCTTTAAATTTAAATAGATTATTAGTCTGAGGGGGATTAATAGAAGGTATTTAGTAAAATAGATCCTTAGGATATAGCCTCTAGTACATATATTATGATACTAAGCGATAATCAACAGGAACAAATAAAACTAAATATCTGAAATGAAGCAAGAGAGAAAGGAGCAAAACAAGAAAAATGCAACTTTCTATTAAGAAGAAGGGATTTAGACCACCTTAGGGGAAAACAAATGTTTAAACTAACTAGGTAATATTTGATTTCCAAATCACAGCACGCTGTGATCAAAGGGATTGTTCTAATTCCCTAAAAAATGTGGTTGAGAGAAGAATAATTTTCTTTTATTTTTTAATAAAATCAGACATTCTTCTCTCCCTAAATATTTTAAATCTATTTAATTGTACTTTAAAATAAAACAGAAATATTATTTTAAATTTAGACATCGGGAGTCTTACTAGGGATAAAAAAATAAAGATGTAATTGAAATTATCATTTCAATATTATCGATTTTATTTCTTGTATGTTTATATTATTAATAATTAGGATTAATGTATTAATAAAAGTTACCCTTGGACTCCCGACCAATTTTTTATAAAAGCAAAAAGAAAAATGTAAATATAAATCACTAACGATCTATATTTTTTCTTTTATACCTTAATGATTAATTAAAGTCTTTTTAGAAAAAAATCATTTCTAACAAAAACTTTAATAATCAACATCTCGGAGTGGGGAAAATATTTTATCGTTAACTCGATATTTTCTTTCCCCCACTCCTTTTTTGATGGATTTTTTGATATAATATGCACACTTGCCGAGGTGGCGAAATTGGCAGACGCGAGAGACTTAAAATCTCTTGGTGATAATACACCGTGTGGGTTCGAGTCCCTCCCTCGGCACAATATAAAAATGAAACGGGGTGTAGCTCAGTTGGTAGAGCGCGCGGTTTGGGACCGTGAGGTCGTGAGTTCGAATCTCGCCACCCCGACAAAACTTGACTTATTAACTCAAAGTTCTATAATTGTCGACAAATGGCGAATAAAGTTAAATTAGGCTTTATCATCGTTGCCTTAACTTTCTTTCTTTTTCCTTTTAAAGTAAGTGCTATTATCGATGATCCTCTGCCTCTCAGTCCTACATTAACGCCTACAGATACACCTACTCCAACTCCCACATCAACCCCTACCCCAGAACCAACAGCTACACCAACGATTATGGAAGAAGGCACTGAAGAAAATGAAGGAGTCATTTCAAATGAAGGAAAGAGTACAGCTATTTCTATAGAAAAAGGGGGCTCTCCAACTAATATATGGCAAATGGCAACTTTTGGATTAGTTATTGCCTTCTTAGCTATTATCATTGGTTTCATCTTAGGTGGAAAAAGAGACCAGAAAGAAAAACCTAAGTCTGAATCTCAGAAAGAAGAAGAAAACGAGAACGAGGAAACAGAGGAATAATCTTCTAAAAATTGAAGCTTTTCATTATTTTTGTTAAAATTACATATATAAGCGGGGATAGCTCAGTTGGTAGAGCGTCTCCCTTCCAAGGAGAAGGTCGCGAGTTCGAATCTCGTTCCCCGCTCATAAGCTCCCATAGCTCAACTGGACAGAGCGATTCCCTTCTAAGGAATAGGTTGCAGGTTCGAGTCCTGCTGGGAGTACTAAACTTCTTCTGCCCCAAACTTGAGAAGTCCTATAATATATAGTATAATCCTAAAACATGGACGAAGAAATAATTATTTATAAGTCAGATGATTCTGCGAAGTCTTTTGATCTTTATTCTCCTATAAAGAAATCTTTCAATAAGCTAAGACTAGGCTTTGTTGTTTTCCCTTTAATTGGTCTTATCTTTATTTCTCTTCCTTTTGTCATTGGAGAACTAAATTATTTACTTAATAAAAACAAAGAAAAGGTTGAAGTAGAGAGTAAGTTTCGCTATGTTTTATCTCCTAAAGACCACGAGTTTGAGCTTATTATTCCTAAAATCGGTGTTAGGACACAGGTCTTAACCAATGTTAGTGCTGCCAATGAAAAACAATACAATGAAGTTTTAAAAGACAAAGCTGCTCATGCCGCCGGATCTAGTTTACCTGATGAAGAGGGAGCTACTTATATCTTTGGTCACTCAACTAACTCTATATTTAACTTAAACTTTTTTAATCCTGTTTTTTATTCCTTAAAGAAATTAAACAAAGGGGATAATATCGCCTTAGTCTATAAGGGTAAAGTTTATTCTTTCCAGGTTGAAGAGCAAAAAATTATTAATTCTGATGAAGTATCTGAAATAGAGAACCTAAATTTAAGTGAAAAGAAACTAATTTTACAAACTTGTTGGCCTCCAGGAACGGCTTGGAAGAGACTTTTAGTTATTGCCTATCCCATAACTTGACAAGGATTAATTTATGTTGTATAGTATGGTCTACTTTAACCTGCCTATAGTAAAGCAGGTTTTTTATATGAAAAAAATAAACTTATTAATTAAAGGTTTAATCATCGGAGGAATTTTAGGTCTTCTTATTTTCCCTAGGATTGTTTCTGGACGTTGTGTTGAACAATACGGTGGGGGAGAAATTTGTTACGAAGGAGAAATCTCCTTAGATAAAGTCGTTAGACATCCTGAAGAAGATAAATATGTCGATAACCTCTATGCTAACAATGCTACTTATAGCCCCAATCAAGAAGTTATCTTCAAATTAACTATTAAAAATACAGGCGAAGATGATCTTTATGATATTGAAGTTAAAGATTTCTTACCTGATTATTTATATTTTACTTCTACTCCTGATGGTTGGGATGATAAAACAGCTACATGGAAAATTGATCATCTTAGTCCTGGAGAGTCAAAAACTTATGAATTAAAAGCTAAAGTTGTTACAGAAAATGACCTTCCTGAAGGTGATGGAGTTTATTGTGTCACCAACAGTGGAGAAGCAAAAAAAGACGATAAGAGCGCCGGAGATACTTCTCAGCTATGTATTAGTAATAAAGTCTTAGGTATGACCACTATTCCTAAAACAGGCAATAATCTCATTTGGACTATTATATTATTAATTTCTGCTTTAATTTTTGGAGTTTTTAAACTTCGAAAAGAATATCTTAAAACTAAATAAAAAGCGTTTGGTTTTAAGATTTGCTCTTTTAAATAGGCATATTTAACTTTAGGAGGTTAATATAAAATTGAAGTTTGATTGAGGATGGATAATCTTGCCTTTTCTATTTATTGGGGTTTGCTTTATGTGGTTATATATAAAGGATTTCCCAGAAATTGGCAAAGAAAATAATCAAGAAAAATAAGGAAGTGGTGAAAATGAATATGAAAACTCATATTTTACTAAAATCAATCATTGCTACTCTGATGATTCTCTCTCTTTTACTTTTACTTAACTCCTGTAAGCCAGTTCCAGCTGAAGTAAATGAAGTGGAGGCTAAGACAGAAGACTCAATTGATGAAGAAGAAGTAAATGGAGTGGAGGCTAAGACAGAAGACTCGATTGACGAAGAAAAGGTAATTAATTTCGAAGTCTCTACAATTGAACTCGGTTTTAATCCAGATCCTGATCTAATTGATATAAGTAACGAAGTAGATTTCCCAGATATTCCTCAAAACTTAGAACCTTATCGTGGTTTTATTGACGTAGAAGGTGTTTGGGGAGAGCCAAGAGCAGGTTATAACTTTGGATATAATGATGCTTTTAGAGATGTTACTCGAAGAGCTAATGTTCAAATTCCAACTTGGAAATGGCTTGTTTTTACTGGAGAAGAAACTTGGTTACCTGGAATTGGTAGTGTTAAAGATCTTGATGGAGGAGCTATATTAGTAGCTTTAATAAACGTTTGGGAATTCCCTGGTGAATTTCTAAATGCTTATCTTCTTCATGGTTTTTGGGCAGTAGGTGAAGTTTGGAACATGTCAGATATGATTGACAATAAAGATTATACTAATCCAGAATATGGAGAATATACTTTAGAAACTTTAGCTGCTTTACGTAATCACTATTTAAATCAATTAGGAAGCGATGAACCCAATCCTGAATTCCGTGGTCAATGTGGTTGTGCCAAACAATGCGATACAATTACATGGGTTGTAGTTTTAAGATGGTATGACGGTTCTTTCCGCTTAGTCGATTCTGGACAATGGATAAGCAACTCCTAAAGGCAATAATATGCCTAAACAGGAGGTGAAGACCTTGATTAGATATTTTTTATCTAACAATCTTCACCTCCTTTTCGTTTTTTCTGTTAAAATATAGACAAATGCTTTCTTTTTTTAAAAAAAATCTTTTCCCTTTAATATTAATTTCTTTTTCTCTATTACTATTTTTCTTAAATTTTTCTCCAAATACTTGGTTAACTGGTTGGGATACACTTCACCCAGAATTTAATTTTTCCTTAAATTTACAAAGAATTTTTAATGGTGTTTGGCGTTTTGAACAAGGCCTGGGAGCTGTGGCTGGACATTCTCATATGGCCGATTTACCTAGAATTCTGTTTTTATGGCCTTTTTCCTTTATATTACCTCTAAATTTCTTACGTTACTTTTACTTTCTCGTTTGTCTTGTTTTGGGCCCTTTAGGAGTTTATTTCTTCCTAGAAAGGATTATCTTTAATAAATCATCTGATTTAATTAAGAAAAATCTTTCTTTTTTAGGAGGATTATTTTATTTACTTAATTTAGGGACAATACAACACTTTTACGTTCCTTTTGAAATGTTTGCTACCCAATATGCTGCTTTAGGGTGGTTCTTTCTTATCGCTACACAATTCCTAAAAGAAAATAAAAAAAAGCTTTTAATTTATTTCGCTTTAATTTCTTTCTTGAGCACTCCTCAAGCTTATGCTGCCACTTTATGGTATACCTTCTTTGGTTGTTTTTTAATTTATCTTTTGACTTATCTTTTTTTACAAAAGGAACGGTTTTTATATTTAAAAAGAATCTTTCTCTTAGTAATTGTTTTGTTAGCTATTAATTCTTTTTGGCTTTTACCTAATCTTTACTTTATCACCCATCAGGGTGGGGAAGTCATACAAGCTAAGATAAACAGATTATTTTCAGAAGAAGCATTTTTACATAATTATGAATATGGAAATATTAAGAATGCTATTCTTTTAAAGAATCATTTATTTAGCTGGACACAATGCAATTTTAATACCAAAAGTTTTGATTATCTTTTAAAAAGTTGGGTTGATCATCTAAGAAATCCTTTTGTCTCATCCATCGGTTATTTAAGCTTTTTGATTATTACTCTAGGAATTATCGTCACTTTAATCAAAAAAGACAAAAAACTTATTCCTTTATTACCAATATTTCTTGTTGCTTTTATCTTTCTTATTAGTGCAACAACTCCTTTTAAACAAATCTTTTTCTTTTTAAGAGAAAAAATTCCTCTTTTTAAAGAAGCTTTAAGATTTCCTTTCACCAAATTCTCTATCATTTTAATGTTCAGTTATGCTATTTTATTCTCTTCTGGATTAAGTTTTATTCTTAAAAAATTTAAAAATAAATATCTAATCTATTTAACAACTATTATTATATCTTTTATTCTTATTATATTTACTTTGCCTGCTTTTAGAGGACAACTTATAAACCCTCGTTTGAGAATTAAAATACCTCAATCTTATTCTCAAATGCATAAATGGTTTAATAATCAAGAAAACAAAGGAAGAATTTTACAATTACCATTACATACATTCTGGGGTTGGGAATACTATCAATGGGGCTTTCAAGGAGCTGGATTTAACTGGTTTAATATAGAACAACCTCTCTTGGTAAGAGATTTTGACCGTTGGAATCTAAAAAATGAGAAAGCCTATCGGGAAATCTCCTATGCCATATACAGCCAAGATCTTGATCTTTTAGAAGATCTTTTACAAAAATATAATATCCATTGGCTTTTATTAGATAAAAATATTATTTCTCCTGAAGAAGACGGAAAAGTCTTGTTCTTTAAAGAATCAGAAGAATTATTATCTTTATCAAAAAATATTAAATTAATTAAAGAATTTGATAATCTAAAAATCTATCAAATAGATATAAACAAGGACCAAGAAGATTATCCAGTATTAATGGATTTTGAAAATCCACCTCAAAAGTTTGGAGAAAAAGTCTTAAATAAATTTGAAATAGTAAAAGAAATAAATCAGGATAATTTTAATTTAAATATTAAAAAAGAATATCAATTAAACATAGATAGTCTTAAACCGCAATTAAGTCTATGTAGCCAAGCTCAAGAAAAACAAGTCTTTGCTCTTAAAGAAGTACAAAAGAATAGTTTTGTTCTTTATGGAAAAAATTCTATCACTTGCTCTAAAATACCTCTGAATTCGATTATGAAAACAAGACCATTTAATGATTTTCTCTTAGAGATAAAATTCTTATATGAAAAAGATAAACCGTTTTTCTGCTTAGCAAAGTGGGGGAGTAACGATTGTCTTTTAGGTAAAAAAGAAGAGAATAGTTATCTTTTTCAATTCCCTGAAAATAGAGAAATAAAAAATTATGAACTACGTTTTCTTTTAAATGCTAAAGATAAAGAAAAAGAAACATTAATAAAAGATGTTAAATTAACTGCTTTTAAGGCAATAGAAAAATTACCAACAGAAGAAGTAGACAATATAGAAATAACTAAAGAATATAACACTCAAAAAGCAGAAACACGAGACTCTTTTAGTTTCCCTGAATTATCTCATCAAAAAAGCTACGCTTTAATAATGGAAGCAGAAAATATATCGGGACTACCTTTAAGAGTTTGTTTGACTAACTACAATACTAAGCGTTGTGATTTATATTTTAATTTAAATAATGGGAAAAATGTTGTTTTTATCCCTAAAATAAATAAAGAAGGTCAAGGATATGACATCAATATAAGTAATTATGGTATTGGGCCATTAAAAACAATTAATAAGCTAAAATCTATTAAGATAATACCTTTTGA
Organism: uncultured Gammaproteobacteria bacterium; assembly: GCA_964546445.1. Classification (GTDB taxonomy): domain Bacteria; phylum Patescibacteriota; class Microgenomatia; order PFEM01; family JAPLYW01; genus CAZJJY01. Next base: position 988 of record CAZJJY010000007.1, on the reverse strand, counting down.
ATATGAATTTATTATCAAAAAAGAAATAGATAAAGATAAGAAGATAATAACTAATAATCAAGCTTTTGAAAAAAATTGGAGAGCCTTCACTATAAAAGACAATTTTAGAGTTAAATCTTTAGGAAAACCATTTCTATATAAAGAATGGGCCAACGGATGGGAAAATAATCAAAATACAGAAGGTAAAATAATATTTATATTTTTGCCTCAAATTCTTCAATATTTAGGCTATTTCCTAATCCTTCTTTTAATTGTTTATTTAACCTTTTTTTGATAAAATAAACACGTATCGTAATTGTAAATAGGATTATTTAACACATTGTTGTGGCACAATGATTTTGATTGACAATTAGATTTAAGTACATTAAAATTATTACATTATGCCTTGGTTAAAATGCTTAATTTGCGGGAAAGATTTTTATGCAAAACCAAATCATCTAAAAGTTGGTTGGGGAAAATATTGCTCTAATAAATGTAAATTTATATCTCAAAAGAAAGGCAAAATTGTAGAGTGCTCTAACTGTGGTAAAAGAATTTATAGAATTCCTTCTGACTTTATTAATTCAAAAAGTGGCTTGTTTTTCTGTAATAAATCATGCCATTGCTCATGGATGAATAAGAACCTACATCTAGAAAACAACCATCCACAATGGAATTCTGGAGAATCATCTTACAAAAAAATCTTTTTTAGAAATTATAAAGAAAAAATAAAATGCGTAAAATGTGGGCTTAAAGATAAAAAAGTTTTAGTGATTCATCATAAAGATAAAAATAGGAAAAATAATGATATTGAAAACCTAGAATTATTATGTAGAAACTGTCATTATCTAAAACACAGATATTACGAATAATAAATGGTGGGTGTAGCTCAATAGTAGAGCGCCGCTCTGTGGAAGCGGAGGCAGCGGGGGCAGTACCCGTCACTCACCCAAAAATACTAGTTCGAATCCGGTCAGTCACCCCAAGAGGCAAAAAGGGTGGAAATATA
>CAZJJY010000006.1:0-22199 GCA_964546445.1 uncultured Gammaproteobacteria bacterium | reverse complement strand
GTTTGATTATGGAACAGCCATTGGCCAAGCAGTGGGACCAGCAGTCTTTGCAGGAAAAGCAGGGGCTACAGGAGCGACACAACAAAGTTATGAATTAGGTTTGGCAAAAGGATGGTGGACAAAAGATAAAGCATCAGGTCGCACAGCAGAAAAGGTCAAAGACTTTGTACAGGGACAACTTGGTAAAAGATAAGTTAAAATATCTTCGCTGAGTCGTTCCCACCCAATCGACCTGGAATTTTAAGATTAACTATTAGCCAATCAATATCTTCTTTTCTTAGAAAACCACATTGAAAAGCATTGTTTAGAATTTCATGAACAGAAATTTTTCTAGATTGAGGCGAAGCAATATAATCTGTCTCCCATCTTTCATTATAAATATTCGCCTTATAGGAAAGATCTAAATTATCTTTTATTAATGGAATTTTATCTGCTCTATCAATATGTGAATGGATAAGAATACCTGCTACCCACCAAGTTCTAGGGTTCTCTTCAGGTGGAATATTATTTCCCGCCGTACCTAAAACTTTATTCCAATTACGAACATTTTGAGCAAAAAAATCAGGATCACTTACATCCCTTAAACTCGGACGAGATCTAACAAGCTTCTGTATCCCATGAGCTCTGGCTCTATTTAACAACCACATCCCAAAACTCCCAGCTCCGAGTTCATCTGTATCTAAGCCATGAGGTTGCAACTCTGTTGAAGCCCAAGGTAAAATTTCATAATTCCTTTCTTCCACGGTCTTATCAAAATCACCCCCTAATTTATAACCTTTCTCCCACCAAAGTTTCCATAAAGAATATTTCTTGCCTTTCTCCCTACCTGATCTTCCCTGTTCATACATTTCTACTTTTGACTCATGAAGAAAGCTTTCACATAATTGTTTTTTTCCTTCGGGGCATATATGACCTAAACTCACAGGATAACCTGTATGAGTTATATGCTTCCAATAAACCCCTGGTAATCTTTTGCCGTGAGTATCATAACCAAATTCTGTTGCCCTTTTCTTTTCAAGATGGGCTGTCCAATTAATAAGATCGTTGCCAATAGGAGGATCGGCAAAATTCCAAACCTCAGTATACAATCCCTTGTCTTTATCTATATCCATTTTCTTTTTACCTATACCAATAGTGGCGGGGATTTCCCATATTAAAGCCAACCGCCAAGCCGCCCAAACCACATCCATCTTTCCCTCCGCTTCTTTCAAAAGATCTTTAAGCCAAAACCCAAAAATTTTATCGTTTTTAAATCCTTCCGCGTAGATATTGTTATATACTCCATTCTGAGTATCTGTTTTTTGTATGTCTTCGGGCAACTCATTAACATCTTTCATTTTGACGATTCTTCTTAAAACCTTATCCACTCCTAAACCAAATTCTCCTTGCAAAAAAGCTTGCCAATGTCCTTTATCAGGTTTAATCGACAAACGTCCCTCCGGAGTTCTACCTACAAGTTCGGCACAAGACTTTGCTGTTTCAGGAGTTTCCATTCTCTGGATGAAAGTTGCGTCAATAATAGCTCTTCCTTCTACATGATTTTCTAAAGACATCAGTTGTTTAATTTCATCCCTATCCTTTTCTTCAAATTCATTCCATGACCTACCTTCTTTTTTATATCTCTTTTTAATTTTTCTTACTCCACTTCTAACTCTTTCTTTAATTGCTGAATCTAAATAAGGAGAATTTGGTCTTTTATTAGCACTTTCAGAAGAAGTAAAAAGATTCATGAGGTAAAGTCTTGTCTCAGAGCTATCTAAATTATAATCATCTGAACCAAAAATGAGCCCTTCTTTAAAAGAAAGCGCTTGCTCTAAAACCTCTGGAAGGTTCTCTAGTTTAGCTTCCTTAACTTCTTTAATCAAATCCTTCCCTTCTATGACCATACCACCACTCTCCTGGTCTCTCCTAAGTATCTCACTTGGACCTGAACCTCTAGGGGGGAAATTTTCTTTTCCGTGCTCCATATAAACCTTTCTAAGTTATTATACAAAATATACCAATTAAATACCAATCATTAAAATAAATGTTCTGTTTAGCTTGTAATTTGATCATGTTTTATGCAGTTGAACTTACTGCTATAACTTAGTTATCATTATTAACTAAGAGGCCCTGCCTATGGAACAACATCCTGTCCCACAACATATAGCTTCATACGAATTCCGGTTAATCGGAGATATGACTCTTAAACAGTTTGCTCAATTAGCCGCTGGAGGGGTCCTTGCCATTGCCGCTTATGCTCTTCCTATATCTGGAATTTTAAAATGGCCTTTGGTTATCTTTCTTGGTTTTTTGGGTTTTGCCTTTGCTTTTTTGCCTATCAATGAAAGACCACTTAGTGTTTGGTTTCTTGCTTTTCTAAAAGCAACTTTTTCACCGACTCAATTTATTTGGACAAAAAGAACTAAAAGACCTGATATTTTTAAACCTACTTCTCAAAAAATAGGTATACCACTAACAAAACCTGAAGGTCCAATATCTGAAAAAAAAGGAAATATTGATCAGTATCTTACTTCTTTGCCTTACGCTGAAGAAGACAAAGATCCTTTAGATAAAAAGGAGGAAGAATTTCTAAATGAAGTTGATCATCTTTTCCAATCTGTTCCTCAACCACAGGTTGTCCCAACACCACAACCAGAAATGAAACCCCGACCTTTTTCTACTCAAGTGGAACCAGAGATTATTTTACCTCAAAAACCAAAGCGTCCTAAAAAACCAACTGTCGAGGCTAAAATTAATGAAGATTTACCCATTCCTGAAACACCAGAAAAACCCAATATTGTTGTCGGGATGGTCTTGGATAATCAGGGAATGATTGTTGAAGGAGCTATTTTAGAAATTAGAGATCCTCAAGGATTACCTGTCAGAGCCTTAAAGACTAATAAAGTCGGTCAATTTTTAATCGCCACTCCACTACAAAATGGTCAATACGAAATTGAAGTTGAAAAAGAAGGGCTCTTGTTTGATATTATCAACCTTGAAACTAAAGGAAAGATCATCCAACCAATAGAAATCAGAGCGAAACAAAAAATAGAAGGAGGAGTTAATAATCATCAAATTATGAACTAATATGACTGATCCAACTAAGATTGCCATCAAAGCTTCTACTCAAGAACATCTTGAAATAGAAGATATTCTAGAGGGAGTTGTCATTCTCAAAAACGGTTCGTCTTGTTTAATTATTGGCACCACCGCCATTAACTTTGGCCTACTTTCTGAAAAAGAACAGGAAGCGACTATTTTTGCCTATGCGGCCTTGCTTAATTCACTAACTTTTCCTATTCAAATCTTTATTCGTTCAACCAGAAAAGATATCACTTCTTATCTAGCCTTACTGGCTGAAAGAGAAGCAAAAGAAAAAAGACAATTAATGAAAGAGCAAATTACTAAATACAAAGAATTTATTCAGAAAACGGTTCAGAAAAATAATGTTTTAGATAAAAAATTCTTTTTAATTATTCCTATGAATGCTTTAGAGCTAGGCTTAAACAAGGGAAGTATTCAGAAAAATCTTCCTCCTCTTTTAGCTTTTTCTCCTTTTGGTAAAAAGAAGAAACAAGCCCCTGTCTTGGATAAAGAATATATTGTTCAACAGGCTAAGATTAATCTTTACCCTAAAAGAGATCATCTCTTGAGACAACTCTCAAGATTAGGCCTAAAGGCCCATCAGCTAAGCAATCATGAACTGGTTAGACTTTTTTATGATATTTATAATCCCGAATCGGCTGGACAACAAATGGCCGATGTTTCTCAATATCAAACCCCAATGGTCAAGGCTGTTTTTAGAACTCAAGAGGGAGAAGAAAAACCAAAAGAAACTCAACCTAAGAAAAAAGTAAATAATATTCAAAACCAAATTAGTGATTTAGTTAATCATGGAAATACCGTTCCTAAAAAAGGGTAAACAACCAGAACCAATACAACAACCTACACCATCACCTCAAAAAGAATTAGGTCAGGGTATGGTTGATGTTAAGGACCTTATTGCTCCCCCAGCCATTGAGGTTGACTTTAATCATCTGAAGATTGGTAATCGTTACTTTAGAACTCTGTTTGTGGCTGGTTATCCCCGCTTTGTCTCGGCCAATTGGTTAGCCCCTCTAATCAATTTCGATCATTCCATGCAAATCTCTATGTATATCTATCCTGTGGAAGGAAAAAGTGTTTTAGATAATCTGAGACGTAAAACAGCCGAGATGGAAGCAGAAATCCAAACTGATCTAGAACGAGGAAGAATTATTAATCCTTCAACCCAAGCCAAGCTAGAAGATGCTCGTAGTCTACAACAACAATTAGTTAGAGGTGCTGAAAGATTCTTTCAATTCGGCCTTTATGTCACTATTCCAGCTAAATCATTAGAAGAATTAGATAAGGTTACCAAAGAAGTTATTTCTACTTTGGGTTCTCTACTCATTGTTGCTAAACAGGCTACTTTACAAATGGAAGATGGTCTTAAAACAACCATTCCTACTTGCATTGATAAATTAATGATCACTCGTAATATGGATACCACTTCTTTAGCAACCACCTTTCCTTTTACTTCTTCTGAACTAACCGCCAATGAAGGCATTATGTATGGGATTAATGAACACAATGATTCTTTAATAATCTTTGATCGTTTTACTTTAGAAAACGCCAATTCGGTTATCTTTGCCAAATCAGGAGCGGGAAAATCATACATGGTTAAACTGGAAGCCTTAAGATCATTGATGTTTGGAACCGAAGTTGTTGTCGTTGACCCAGAGGCAGAATATAAAACCTTATCTGAAGCCGTTGGAGGAGAATATATTACCTTTGGCTTCAGGAGCCAAGCTAAAATTAACCCTTTTGATTTATCGGCAATTTATGAAGAAGGAGAAAATGAACTAGGGAGAAAGATTCTTTCTTTACATTCTTTGTTTAAAGTTATTATGGGTAAAATCTCTGCTTCTGAAGAGGCTGCTTTAGACCGAGCCCTAGTCTTAACCTACAAGATGAAAGGAATCACCAGTGATCCAGCCACTCAGAAAAATGAACCACCTCTCATGGAAGATCTCTACAAGGCTTTAATCGGTATGGAAGATCCTCTAGCTCGGACCCTAGCTGATCGTATCGAAAAATTTGTCAAAGGATCATTCGTGGGCATCTTTGATCAACATTCAAATATTAATATTAAAAATCCTTTTACAGTCTTTTCCTTAAGAGATATGGAAGAAGCCCTCCGCCCTATTGCCATGTTTATCATTCTTGATTATATTTGGACTAGGATTAGAAAAGAAATGAAAAAAAGAATCTTAGTTGTTGATGAGGCTTGGTATTTAATGAAATATCCTGACTCGGCTAATTTCCTTTATTCCATCGCCAAAAGAGCCAGAAAATATTACTTGGGCCTAACCACCATTACCCAAGATGTGGAAGACTTTTTGGTCAGTGACTTTGGTAAAGCCATCATTACCAACTCTTCTATCCAAATTTTAATGAAACAATCTCCAGCCGCTATTGATAAAATTGCCCAAACCTTTTATCTGTCCGAAGGAGAAAAACAATTTCTTTTAGCAGCCGACGTTGGCGAAGGCCTTTTCTTTGTCGGCCCTAATCACGTTGCCGCCAGAGTTGTTGCTTCCCCTGACGAACATAAACTTATTACTACCAAACCATCTGAGCTTCTAAAACAAAAAGATAAAAGAGAAGAATTAGAAAAAGAATTTAAAGATAAAAATATCTCATGACTCCACAAGACAGAAAATTATATGAGAATCTTCAAATCCTAGTTTACGCTCTCCAGCTTGAAGATGATCGATGGCCTTTTGAACACCTAGCTAAACAAGAAGCCCTTAACAAAATCATTATAGAACCTTCTTTAAATCTAGGTTTTAGTCCAGATAACCCTCAATTTCTTTCTTTGATCGAAAAAAAGATTTATGAAATTTTATCTCAACCACCCGAACAACCAGTAAGAAATATCCCTCCTAAAAGTATCCTCGAAGCCGATTTAGAAAAGGGATTTGATAATTTCCAACAGAAAAAAATTGAATACACTTATCCGACTTTAAACGAACAAATTAAAAAAATTCGCCAAAGCCTTTTTGAGAAGATTCATGGTTGTCTTTTGACAAAGGAACCTGGATTAAAAACAAACCCAGAATTAGTTAGAATTGCCGCCAAGAATTTAACTGATAAAATCATTGATAATCTTCCTCCAACAAAAGTCAAAGTAACCCTCTTTACCCCTCAAGAATATCAGAGTCTTATCAATAAATCTGAACCAGAAATAAACAAGACTATTAGTCGTTTAGGTTTTTCTGAAAATAAAATCACCCCTCAAGAAAAAGAAATTCTTTCAGAGGACATTTCTGGAGAAATTAAAAGTTTAAGTACTATCCCTAGGAGACTTGTCCCTTTTGAAAAGTCAAAAGAATCCAAAAAAGAATCTGAGGGCTATCCCTTATCAGATGAACAAATAAAAGAATTTGAGAAGATAAAAATAGAACTTCAACAAGAAGCAGAATCGTCTCGATTAACCTCTAATACCACTTTTACTATCCTACAACCCAGATTATGGGGATCTTTAGCTAAAAGAGGTCTTTACGCCCCCAGAATTGCTTCTTTAAGACTTGCCATTAATAATATAAACCCAGAATATCATCAATTAATAAAGCAAGGATTGCTTACGGAAGATCTTGAACTAACTTTTAAAGTTCTAAAAGAAAAAGGCCTAACAGAAAATCACCCCTATATAAAATATCTTGAGAATGCAATTAAGGTATCAAAAGACCTTGGTGAAAGAGCTCCTAATGCTAATGCTATTAAAAATATCGAAAGATATTCTGAACTTGATAAGCTTCTTGGCCGAAAGGAAGTTTATTATGAACCCTTGCAGATGAAACTTCCTCTTCACAAACACGCCTTATATGAAGAAAAGGGGAGTTATTCTTATTATCTCAAAGAAGGGCTTCATCGTTTCCGTTTTATTAGTAACACTTCTCAAAAATTTGTTAAATTTTTAACTAGAGGGAAATATAAAACTCCGATTGAATTTATTAAGGGTAAAATTACTGGAAGAGCGGCTAAATGGTTAGCTAAAACAGCCTTTGGAAAAGCATTCAAATCGGGTCTTAAAAAATTTGGAGCAAAAGTTGGAACAAAAATAGCCTTAAAATTAGGAATAAAGGCTGGGGTTGTTGCTGTTGGAGCAGCTACAGGTCCACCAGGGTGGATAGTAGCGGCTATTTCTGTAGTTGCTGATGTTGTAATCGCTTTAGCTAAAAAAGGCGTTTCCCTCATACAGGTAATTATCCGTGACCCTCAAAAAGCATTTTTGTTTGCTATTGCTGGGGGTGCAATTTTATCTCTTGCTTCAATGCCTTTTGCTTTAATAGGAGTTATCCCTCTTTCTATTGGCGCTATTGGCTTGGTTAGTTTTGTTGCTGCTCCAGCAACCATTGGAATCATTAGTTCAGGAATTGGAACTTTTTTCAGTAGTATATCTACTCTTCCAGTTGCTTTGTCTGTCGGCCCTTTTATTATTACCATATTTGCAATCATCGCCGGACTAACCATATTTATTGTTATGGTTGTTAGTGGGGCTTTTATTCTTCCCCAAGGAATAGGTGAAACACAAGCAGAAGTCATTTCTCCTTATGAATCTGAATTTTTTGAATTAACAAAAAAAATAGAGGGAAAGAATAAATTCGATAATCCAAAACCGGAAGAAGGACCAATTGAAGTAAAATATATTATTACCATAAAACCTAAGGGTGATTATGTTTTAATTCATCCTGAAATAAGTGATAAATTTTCTACCTCTTCAGAAGGGAATCCTCCTTCAATAGGTTCTTGTAATTTTGGCGAACTTCCAGATGAAATAAATCCTTCAACAATTTTAACTAAGGAATGTGTTAAAAGTTTTGGTAGTGGCTTTGAAAATACCGCTATTATTAACACTGTCATTTTAGGCCTGGAAGTTAAAGGGAAAACAGGAAGACGTGAAGGAATTGCCTCAGCAAGAGTTATTATTGGTGACCCTCCTGGAGAATGTCCTGAAGGTTGGCCCACAAGTGGGAGAATAACCCAAGGTCCAGAAGGAGCAACCTCACACTGTAATTACGAACCTAGCAAAACTTGGTGTCACAGTGAAGAAGCTATCGATATTGCTAAAAGACCAAGAGGTACACCTGTTTATGCCACTCACGAAGGTTCTGCTACTACTGGCGAACAAAAATCGGGAGCTGGTTACTATGTTACAATTAGTGGAACGTGCGATGGGATTGATTTTGATACGAAATATTTCCATCTTTCAAATCAAGGGAGGGTATCAGGCCCTGTTAAACAAGGAGACTTTATTGGTTATATGAGTAATTCAGGAACGGGTGGTGTCCATTTACATTACGAATTCAGACCAAAAAGACCTAATGAGCCTTTTAGGATGGAACCTGATTATATTCCTGAAGTAATAAACAGAACATGTAATAGTAGCGCACAATGCGATAAAGCAGTTATTTCAGAGTATGACGTATCAAGATGAATTCAATAAAAAAATTGTTTAAAAAATATTGGCTATTTATTATTCTGGCTCTAATTGTCGGAACTCTTCTTAGTTTCTACACTATTAATAAATTTGGAGGAGATGGAATAAAAAAAGACCTTTCCTTAATCCCTTCACCAAAAATCAAAGAATTCTCTCTTAATACAAGTCTAAATTACTCTGAATTACAGAAAGAAAAAATAAATATTAAAGAAGAAAATGTCTACGAAGTAGATAACACTCTTATTTCTGATAAGGAAGCGATCAGTATCGCTCAAAAATTTAACTTTAAAATTATTCCCAAAGTTTACCAAGATCAAGAAAATAACAATATTTTTTATGAATGGTCTGAGGAAGATAAATACCTTTCTATTAATCTTTCCATGGCAGAGATTGAATATCAAAAAAATAATCTAGAATCAATATCTCAAGAAAAAGGTGTATTATTAAACCCTGATCAAGCTGAAGAAATCGCTAGAAAATTTCTAGAAGACTTCCAATTTTTACCACCTGAAAATATTGATCTTATTTTAATTTCTAAAAAATATCTCCAAATAAATGAGGTTTATTTTAATGAAATTAAATCTCCTCAAGAGGCCAATTTATTACAGTTAGACTTTCAATATCAAATTAATGAAAAAAATCTTTTAGAAACTTTTATTAGTGTTTATTTAACCAAAAATAATGATATTTTTAGACTCATTTACAACCCTAGTTTTAAAGAAATAAAAAATATTGGTTTATACCCTTTAAAAACAAAAGAAGAAATTATTAAAAAGTTAGAAACAATTAATTTTCTCCATTATATAGATAAAAAGGGTTATTACGTGACTTCCGATGAAATAAAAAATTTATCAACGGTAAGTTTGAATAAAATTGAAGTTACTTATTTGAAAACAAAACAAAAAGAAAACTATCTAATTCCTCTATTTTTAATTAGCGGTAAAGGGACTTTAAAAAACGGGGAACAAGTAGAAATAAGTCTATATCTTCCAGCAGTTAAAGACGATTACCTTTTAAATCCCTGATTATTCTTGGACTCTAATTGGCATGATGACATGAAGATATGATTTATCGTCGGCTGGCTTAAAAACACCAGGACTTAAAGAAGATGACATTTCAAAAGTTAATAATTCAGACTTAAGATTATTTAACAGATCTAGAAGATATCGAGAATTAAAAGCAATCTTACCACCTTTTCCCTCCGTCTTGACTTCTAATTTAATTCTATTTTCTCCAACCTGTGGACTATTAGAAATTATTTCCATTTGTGAATTATTAATTTCAAATTGGATAATATTGGATGACTCTCTGGCAAAAATAGAAGCTGATTTTACCGCCTGAAAAAAACTTTCCGTATCAACAGTAACCTTGGTTATATTTTTATCAGGAATTATTCTTTCAAAGTCAGGGAACTTTCCTTCAATTAAACGAGAGATTACTTCAACATTTGAGGTTGAAAAAATAACTTGATTACTTTCTTTAGAAATACTCATTCCCAAATCATTATTTTCTTTATCTTCACCTATAATTTTTCCTACCTCAGTTAAGGCTCTTGCCGGAATTAAAATTTCTTTTTGTTTACTTAATTTATCTAAACCCTTAATTCCTTTAATTTCTTTTAAACTTAAGCGATAACCATCAGTGGCTACTAAAACCAACCCATCTTTGGTTGTTTTTATTAAAACTCCTGTTAGGGCCGGTCGACCCTCATCTTGAGTAGAGGCAAAAGTTACTTGAGAAATACTCTTAGCTAAATCTTTTAAATTTAGGGATATTTCCGGTTTCTTTTTTAAAGTAGGAATAGCTGGAAATTCTACTGAAGGTAAACTCACAAAATTAGCATTATAAGAATCGGAGTTTACCTCTAAAAGATTTTTCTTATTTTCTAAATCAATCTTTTGAGGTGGTAGAGAGGTAATATATTCTGTTAAAATTCTAGCCGGGACACAAATTTCACCTTCTTTTTGAATTTTAGCTCCTAACCAAAGATTGATACCTATCTCTAGATTAGTAGCTGAAAGTTTAATTCTTCCTTGATCTGTTTTTATTAAAATATTACTTAAGATCGGCAATTGAGCTTTAGAAACAATAAAGCGATTGGTTATATTTAAACCTTTATTTAGATTTTCTTGAAGAATTGAGAATTTCATATTTTTAAATAAGGAGCAGTTTGTTCAATTTTATAAAATATTTACTAATTCATCAATTGGTAATTTTATTGGACGATAGTTTTTCTTTGTTAATTAGTAGTATTAGTAGGCTTGTGGATAAGTGTATTATCATCTTGATTAAAGTTTAAGTTTTGGGATTTATTCTTGTTCAAAACTCGGTTGATAAATTTATACTTTTTGTGGATAAGTGTAAAAGCTTAAATATTTATCCATAAAGCTTTTTTCTTATCCCCATAAGATTAACACGTAAATCCTCAGACTCTGAGAGCAGTTTAGTTATCTTTTCCACACCGTGCATAATGGTGGTATGATCCCTATCTCCCAAAAAACGACCAATTTCCATAAAAGGTGTTTTTAGATCAGTTCTAAGAAGATACATTAGAATTTGTCTAGGGACAACAATAATTTTGTTTCTTTTAGGTCCGGAAAGATCAGAAATTTTGAGATTAAAGTGAGAAGCAACAACACTCATCGCTTCTCTTGGTTTAACGACCTTTTTCATAATATTGACATCATTGCTTTGCCCTAATAAGGCTTTGGCAAAATCAGGGGTGATTGGTTCTTTTTTGGTTTCTGATTCGGCAAAAAGTCTGACTAAAAATCCTTCTAGTTTTCTGGTTGAAGTAATATTTCCAGCGATTAATTGGGCGACATCCATGGGGAGTTGAAATCCTCGTTGCTGAGCTTTAATAAGTAAAATAGCCGATCTTAATTCAAAATCTGGTTCTTGGATATCAATTGTTAGTCCGCCCTCAAATCGAGAACGTAATCGATCTTCTAATTTACTAATCTCATCCGGCTTACAGTCAGAGGTAAGAATAATTTGTCCTCCACTACGCCAGATGGCATTGAAGGTATGAAAGAATTCTTCTTGGACGGCTGTTTTTCCAGCAATAAACTGAATATCATCAACCATTAGTATTTTCGCTGAACGATATTTTTGTTTAAATTCCTTGGTGGTTTTTTCCCTGATAGCATTGATAATTTCGTTAGTAAATTCTTCGCCCATACAATAAATAATTCTAGATCGAGGGTTACGATTTAAGACAACATGAGCGATAGCTTGCATTAAATGGGTTTTCCCAACCCCGACTCCTCCATATAAAAACAAAGGGTTGTAGCTCTTACCTGGTGTTTTAGAGACAGCCAAAGCAGCCGCATGAGCCATTTGGTTGGTTGGAGAAACGGCGAAGTTATCAAAGTTAAATTCTAGTTTTAGACCTACTTTTTCAATGGCTTCAGCTACTTCTTTGCTTTTTTCCTTATCCTTTGTTCTAAAAAGTGGTTTTTCTTCAGTTTCTTGATTTTCTTTTTTTTTGCTTTCCTTGATAATAAAAACAAGGTCATTTTTCTTTTTAGTAATCTGATCAAGGGCCTCTTTAATTAATCCATAGTAACGATTTTCGATGGTGTTGCTGACAAAAATAGAAGGACAACCAATCTCGGCGATCTGTCTTTCTTTATCAATTTCTTTTAGCTGAATAATAAAAGTCAGTGGAAACCAGGTGGCGAAGTTGGCCGCCGATAAAGTAATTTTTAAGTTTTCCAAAACAGTGGTCCAAACTTTATCTTTATCCATAATATTCTGAAAGTGGAGCAGGGGTAACAAGATTAAATTTAACAGAGTTATCCACAATAAGTCAATAACCTTTTTTATGATTTTTACCTTGTTTTTAGGAAGTTTTTTTAGTATGATGTTAAGGACAATGCCAAAAAGAACTTATCAACCAAAAAAATTAAAAAGAGTTAGAAAGCATGGTTTTCGTAAAAGAATGAAGACTAGAGGTGGTCGAGAGGTTATTAAGCGAAGAAGATTAAAAAGCCGAACCAAGCTTGCGGTTTAATTTTGTGCTTCCAAAAGAATATCGTTTACCACTAAGAAAAGAACTCAACAGCCTCAAAAAAAAAGGTAAAATTTTCCAAGGGCGATTATTTGGTTTATTAGTTGGTCCTGGGGCTAAGGATAAAAATTCTGCTTTTGGTTTTATTATCTCTAATAAGATTCATAAGAGAGCTAATAAGAGAAATAGAGCTAGAAGATTACTAGGAGAAGCTATTTATTCTTTTCTCCCTCAGATTAAAAAAGGCTACGCGGGTGTTTTTTTAGCCAAAAAAGGAATTATTGAGGCCGATTTTGAAGAAGTTAAGAAAGAAGTAAGTTTGCTTTTCAAAAAGGCCCACCTCTTAAATGATTAAATCTTTAGTTTTATCTTTGATTCGTTTTTATCAGAAGATTCCCCTATCTTCTCACTCCGCTTGTCGTTTTACTCCAACCTGTTCTGAGTACTCTTATCAAGCCATAAAAAAGTATGGTATAATGCGTGGAGGACTTAAGGGTATTAAAAGATTTTTACATTGTCACCGTCTTAATAAGGGTGGCTACGACCCAGTTTAAAATAAAAAAATGATTGAACTTTGGAATTTTTTGCTTTATGAGCCATTATTAAACGCCTTAATTTTTTTATATGGTGTTTTATTCAATAACTTTGGTTTGGCCATTATTACTTTAACTGTCGCCTTAAGATTAGTTTTAGTTCCTTTAACTTTACCTTCTTTAAGAGCGGCTAAGAAAATGAGAGAGCTGGCTCCAGAATTAGAAAAATTAAAAAGTAAATATAAAGACGATCGAAAGAAATTAGCCAAAGCTCAAATGGAGCTCTATCGTCGTCACGGAGCAAATCCGGCTGCAGGATGTTTACCCCAGATTGTACAATTGATCATTCTTATCGCTTTATACCGAGCTTTCCTTGGTGTTTTACAAGCGAATGGTGATATAGTTCAAAAACTTAATGAGCTTTTATATTCTTCCCTACAACTTTCGCCGGGAACAGTTATTAACACAAATTTCCTTTACTTAGATTTAGCTAAACCTGATGTTTTTCATTTGTCGGGGTTGCCAATTCCTCTCCCAGGATTTGTTTTAATTGCCGCTGCTTTAGTTCAATTTATTTCTTCTAAAATGATGATGCCAGTGGTTGCTCAATCTCAAGCGTTAGCCAAAAAGACTGAAACTAAAAAAGACGATTTAGCCAGTTCTTTACAAACTCAAATGGTTTATCTTTTCCCTTTAATGACCATTTTCATTGGTTATTCTTTCCCCTCAGGGTTAATTCTGTATTGGTTTATCTTCTCTTTTTCAACCGCCGTTCAACAATATTTTGTTAGCGGTTTTGGAGGTTTAGAACCATGGCTGAAAAAACTAAAACTTTTAAAAAACTAGCCGAAGGTCTTTTTAAGAAATTAGAGCTTAAGGTTGAAACCGAAGTCACTCAGGATGAAGATTTAATTTCAATTCAATTAAAGACTGAAGAACCAGGTATTTTAATTGGTTATCATGGTCAAACTTTAGCTGCTTTACAATTAATAATTGCCTTGATGGGTTTTAAAAAATTTGACGAATGGACAAGGATTTTACTTAACGTTGGTGACTACCGTCAAAAAAGAGAAGAAACATTACAAAGAATGGCGGAGATGATTTGCCAAAGAGCAATCTCTTCAAATGAAGCACAAAATTTTCCTCCGATGCCTCCTTTAGAAAGACGTATTGTTCATTTATTTCTAAAAGATAATGATAAGATTGAAACTTTCTCTGAAGGACAGGGAAAAGATCGATACGTGGTCGTTAAATTAAAATAATAATATGAAGCTTCATCGAAAGCTTTTTTGGCTGCTGGTTTTTCTCCTGCCTGTTCAGCTTGGTCGTCACTTTTGGCCCCAGTCTAGTCTTCTTTTGGGTTTAAGAATAGATTATTTAAGCCCGACAATCTTTTTAACTGATATTCTAATCATTTTTATTTTATTCTTATGGTTTTTAGAAAAACTAAAAAGTTTTAAAAAACTCTACGCTATTAATCTAAACTCTCAAAATTTACCAAGATTGTTTTTATTTCTATCTGTTTTTGTTTTTCTAGTTTTAACTTCCTTTTTAGCTCGCAATCAGCTTACCGCCTTTTTAAAACTATCAAAGATTTTAGAGTTCGGCTTATTGGCTTTATACATTTTTAAAAATAAAATTTCTTTAAAGAATATTTACCTACCTTTATCTTTAGCCGTTTTATATTCTTCCTCAATAGCGATTTTCCAATTTATAAAACAAGGATCTTTAAATGGATTTTTCTGGTTTTTAGGAGAACGAACTTTTGATATTAGTACTCCTGGAATTGCCAAAGCCATTATAAATGGTGAATTAATTTTACGTCCTTATGCGACTTTTCCTCACCCCAATTCCTTAGCCGGTTTTTTGTTAGTGGCTTTAATTTTAGTAGTCCCCTTTTTAAAGAGATTCTCACGATGGTTAGTTTTATCGTTAGGATTGTTGACTATTATTTTTACTTTTTCTCGTTCCGTTTGGTTAGTTCTTTTGCTGCTTATATTTGTTTTAATTGCCTTTATAAAGAATAAAAAAATAAAGATTACCCTGTTTGTTTTAAATAGTTTATTTATTATTGCTCTTTTTATTCTTGGTTATAAACTTTCTACCAATGAGGCCTTATGGCAAAGATTACAATTAATGCAATCAGCTATTTTAATGGGGAAACTATTCCCTTTTTCAGGTGTTGGTTTAAATAACTTTATTGTTTATTTACCTGAATTCTGGCCTTTAGTTGGTTTTACTTATTATTTCCAACCAGTGCATAATATTTATCTTTTGTTTTTAGCCGAATTAGGATTTCTTGGTTTTATTTTATTGCTTTGGTTTTCATTTTTGGTTTTTAAAAAGGTTTTAAAAATTCCTTCTTTGAAAGAAAGGGGTATTTTATTTTTAGCTTTTTTTAGCGTTCTCTTTTTAGGATTTTCTGATCATTATTGGTTTACCTTACAACAAAATCAACTTTTACTTATCTTACTTTTAGGGTTAATTTGGTCTTCTAAAACAGGCAAGAGTGGTTTATCATTAAATTAATGAGACTTTCACAAAAAGTAGCCTTCAATACTATCGTTCAAATTGCAACTAAAGTTATCACTGTCTTTTTTGGCTTTTTTACAATGGTTATTTTGACTCGTTATTTAGGGCGGGAAATGTACGGTAATTATATGTATATTTTAACTTTGGTTGTTTTATTCGGTGCTTTTGCTGATTGGGGAACGGCCACAATTGGAGTTAGAGAAGCTTCAAAAGAAAAAGAAAAACAAGATAAGATTTTAGTCAATGTTTTTTTACTGAGATTATTTTTATCTCTAGGAGCTTCAGTTCTTATGATTATAGCTGCTTTTTTAATGCCTCTTAAAATAGCTGATCCCTTAAATGAATTAATGTTACGTCAGGGAATTATTATTGGTTCCTTGATCTTAATTTTGTCAGCCATTAAAGCTTCTTTTGGAATTGTTTTTCAAACAAGATTAGAAATGCAAAAGTATGCTGTTGGGGATATTATTGCCAGTATTTTGATTTTCGTTATTTCTTTCTTATTAGTCCGTTTTAATTTTGGTTTGATTCCTTTAATTGGAGCTGTTTTAATTGCCTATTTAGGGGCAATATCTGTTTTAAGTTTTTTAGTTTCTAAAACAATCAAATTTAAATTAAATTGGGACAAGGTATTTATTAAAAAATTTATTAAAGAATCTTTACCGATGGGAGCAATCTTACTTATGTTCACCGTTGATAATAAGATTGATACAGTCATGCTTGGTTCTCTAAAAGGGAGTGGAGCAGTTGGTATTTATTCTGTCTCCTACCGCATTTATGATGTTCTAATTTTGGGAGCAGCCTACTTTATGAATTCTTTGCTACCTGTTCTGTCTCAATATTCAGACTTAAAAAAATGGAGAAAGAAACTAAGAGTTATCTATCAAAAATCATTTGATATTTTATTGATGATGGGAGGATTTGTAATAGTTTTAGTTTTAGTTTTATCACCGTTGATTATAAAATTAATTACTCAAAATCGTTTCCAAGAGTTCTTTGATTCAGTCTTGGTCTTAAGGATTTTATCCCTGGCGATCTTCTTAAGTTACTTTAATCATTTAACCGGTTATACAATCGTTGCCTTAGGGCGTCAGCGCCTTTATTTCTCAGTTGCCATATCAGCGCTAGTCTTTAATGTTTTAGTTAATCTATTAGTTATCCCAAGATTTTCTTATTACGGAGCGGCAACAGTAACAGTTTTAACGGAAGCTTTGGTTTTATTTATTACCTCGTTCTTTACTTTCCGACTTTTAAAAATTGTTCCCTCGTTTTTTCATTTTCCAAAAACCTTATTACAATTAATTAAACAGAAAGGAAAGATTTTAAATGATTAAAAAAACTTTTTTCGTTTTTACAGATGGGGGGTCAAGAGGAAACCCAGGGCCAGGAGCAGTCGGAGTGGTTGTGAAGAACGTAGACAGAAAAAACATAAAAACGATTAGCAAGTCTTTGGGAAAGACGACTAATAATGTAGCCGAATATATGGCCGTCATCGAAGCCCTAAAATGGATTAAGGAAAATGAAAAGGAGGACAGTTCTGAATTTAATTTTTCCATTGACTCGAAATTAGTTGTTAACCAATTGAATGGTCTTTTCAAAATTAAAAATGCAGGGTTGGCTGAATTGGTTATCCAAGTAAGGGGATTAGAAAATAAAATTTTGGGAAAAATTATTTATCGTTTTGTCCCGCGTCAACTAAATAAGGAAGCAGATCTTTTGGTTAACAAAGCATTAGATAAAAATATTTTTTAGTTTCACGTTTTTCATTGAGAATGAATAAACAATCTTTTCACAAGGTTAAGGAAATAGAAGGGAAGACAAACGCTTTAATTATTAAAAGCAAAGATTTTGTTGATCCGTTTTTAGAAAAAGCTTTGGTGATGTATGGTTGTCATATTGATTTTGTTTCTGGACATCCTCCTTTAGAAAAATTAAAAGATTATGATTATGTTTTTTGTTTTGCTCAAGATTTTAATTTTATAAAAAATCTTTTTGATAAGACCAATAAAAGAACAAAGTTTTTATTCGCCTTAAGTTTTTCTTCTGGACAAAGTACATTGGAAAATAAAATTCTTCAATATTCTTTAGAGAACGATAGGGATGTTCGCTTGACTCGTTTTTCTTATCTCTATGGACCAGGAATATCAAAAGAAGACTATCAAAAACTTCTCAAGAGTAAAGAGTCTTTTAGGGCGCAGCCTGTTTTTGTTTCTGATTTTATTTATGGTTTATTAAAGGCAATGTTTAGTAGTGGGACGATGAATAAATCTTTTTCCTTAATAGAGGAAGATAAAGATTTACATTGGAAACCAAAGGTTGATCTAGAAGAAGGTCTAAAAAAGGTTGAAGATTCTTTTGAAGAAGAAACTTCCTTAAGGGAATCATCCTTAGAAAAGCTTTTTCCTAAAAAGGGACGAAGGAAAGGAAAAGAAGAACAAAAAGAAGGAGTAATTAAACCACAGTTTCTACCGAGATTTTCTTTGAAGCATTGGTGGACTTTGATTGGTGTTTTATTATTCCTATTGATTACTTACCCTCTCACTTCCTTATCTTTTTATGGATTTTTTGGATATAGATATCTTAAACAATCACAGACTTTGGTTTTGGAAGGAGATCTGCAAACAGCTTTAAAAAAAGTGACCACGGCTCAAGATTATTTTAGGGAGGGAAAGGCTCAATCAATTCAGTTAACTAATGTTTTTAGTTTTGTAAGTAAAGAAAGAACAGACCAATTGAACGACTTATTTTCTTTAGGGAAAACAACGGCTGATGGGATTAGTAGTTTAGTTAAGGCTGTTGATAAAGCGAGTATTTTATCTAAGGCGATCTTTCAAAAAGAACAAATAAATATTAGAGACTTAATAGTTGAGATAAGATTGGATTTAGACAGAAGTTTTAATCAACTTTCTTTAGTTGAAAGCCAATTTAAAGATGAGGCGGTGATGGAAGAATTATTTAAGGTTAGAGATTTAATTTTACAAGTTAAAAAAGGAATAAACATTTTACCTCAGATAATTGGTTTAGGAGAAAAGAAAACTTATTTGGTTTTATTCCAAAATAATAGTGAGTTAAGGCCAACGGGCGGTTTTATTGGTTCTTACGGTCTTTTGACTTTTGACCAAGGGAAGTTAATTGATTTCGAAGTTAAGGATGTTTATGTTGCTGATGGCCAGCTTAAAGGGCATGTAGAGCCGCCGGATGATCTTAAGAAATATTTAGGAGAATCGAGCTGGTTCTTAAGGGACTCTAATTGGGATATTGATTTTCCTTCTTCTGGGGCTAAAGCGGCTTGGTTTTTTGAAAAAGAAACAGGTAGGGTTGTCGATGGTGTTTTAGCTGTTAATCTTTTTGTTGTCCAAGAAATACTTCAAAGCGTTGGAGAGATAGAATTATCGGATTATGGGGAAAAAATTAATGCTGATAATTTTTTTGATAGGGCAGAGTATTATTCCGAAATTAATTTCTTTCCTGGGTCTACTCAAAAGCAAGATTTTCTGGGAAGTATAGGTCGAAGTTTATTTGATAAGGTTAAAGAAAGTGATCAGAAAACTTTGCTAGCTTTGGTTAAAAGTCTTTATCCAACTTTAAATTCCAAAGACTTTCTTATTTGGCTTGACGATCAAAACTCAATGAAGATTATTCAAGAGCTTGCTTGGGATGGGGGAATTAAAGATATTAATAATTGCCTAGAGGAACAGGGTTGTTTTTCAGATTATCTTTTGGTTTCCGAAGCAAACGTAGGAATAAATAAAGCCAATTATTTTGTTAAAAGAAGCTTTGCCCATCAGGTGAAAGTAAAGGATAATGATTCTTTAGAAGCAACCTTGCAGTTGGACTATAGAAATGATTCCCAATCAGAAGCTTTCCCGGCTGGGCGTTATAAAACATATTTGCGTTTTTATACTCCTCTAAAAACAGAATTGACTTCTATAAAGATTAGAAATTCTTTAAATGGAGAAATTAAAAAGGTTGAAGAGATTGAGAAATATGAGAAGCATGATAGGCAAGTTTTTGGTTTTTTGGTTGAGGTTCCAATTCTAGAAAGCCGTTCAGTAGAAGTTATCTATCGTCTAAAGAAAAAATTAGACAATAAGGTCAATCGTTATTTATTCTTCTTACAGAAACAGTCAGGAATTAAGGATGAGTTTTTTAGTTTTTGGTTTAAACCACCTCAAGATAAGCAAGCCTTTTCTTCTTTAGATTTCAGCTCAACCAGTGATGGACTTTTGTTCCATTCACAATTTAACCAAGATTTGCTATTTGAAATTAACCTAGTTAGATGATATGATACTAACCTATGTCTGATAAGAAAAATAAGATTGAACTCTCGGTTGAGAAAAGAAAGCTGGCTGGTCGCCAGGTCAAAACTTTACGTAAAGATTCTATTTTGCCAGCTAATATTTATGGTCGTAAGATCAAGTCTCTGGCCGTCCAAGTAGATTTAAAATCATTTTTACCTGTTTTAAAAGAAGCCGGAGAGACAGGATTAGTGGAATTGAAAGTTAAAGGTGAAGATAAAACAAGACCAATTTTAATTCATAATATTCAATATCATTCTGTTAACGATCAACCGCTTCATGCTGACTTTTACCAAGTAGATCTAAAAGAAAAAGTTACCAGTAAAATTCCGGTGGAATTAATAGGGGAATCATCTGCGGTTAAAAGTAGAGTGGGAATTTTAATCCAACCTCTTAATGAAATAGAGGTCGAAGCTTTGCCAACTGACCTTCCAGAAAAAATTGAAGTTGATATTTCCAAATTGGAGAATATTGATGATTCTGTTTTGGTTAGTGACGTAAAATTAGAAGATACAGTTAAAGTCTTAACTGATACAACTCAGATTTTAGTTAAAATAGATCCTCCAGCTAAGGAAGAAGAAGAAATCGTCCCTCCAGCAGAAGGTGAAGAGGGAGAAGAGGGTAAAGCAGAAGGTGAAGAGGGAGAGAAAACCGGAGAAGGTAAGGAAGCCCCTGAAGGGAAAGAGGGCGAAAAGAAAGAAGAAACAAAAGGTGAGAGTGAAGGAAAAGACGAAGAGAAGAAAGAAGAAAAACCTAAGGAATAATAATCTCCTCTAATTTCTTTGTTAGTTCAAAATTAGGATCAATCTCCAAGGCTTTATTTAAATTATCTTGAGCTTTTCCTTTTTTATTAATTTTATAGTTTAGAATGGCTAGTTGTAAGTAAGCATCTCTATATTGTGGTTTGTTTTCTATAATTTCCTCCCAAGCTTTGATTAATTCTTTTATATCTTCAGGATCAGAATAATGTTTTTCTTGCCAAAGCTGGTTTAATTTTCCATTTTGGTCTTGAGAAATACTTTTTAAAATTTCCTCACTAGTCTGAAATTGGTTTTCTTCTAAAAGGGCCTCTATATTTTTAAGTTTAACTTCCATATTTTCAGGATTCCTTAAAAGATTATCTTTTAAAAATTGGGGTTCTGTTTTGGGTAGAAATAGGGAGAGAATAATTAAGAGGAAAATAATAATAACACCTGAAGGTATAACCCATTTTAAAAACTGTCTTTTAAGTAGAAGAAGCTTTTTAGAGTGGATTATTTTTTTAAACAAAGCAGTGATCTTTCTTATTTTTGACTTGGCCATGGTGCACTAATCAAAGCTTCTTCTATAAAGAAGTTAGCTTGTTTTTCTTTTCCAATTTGCCAGATAGTTTCTGTTAGGAATGGCATAAAAGGGTGAAGGAGCTTTAAAAGATCGACGAGATTCTTAATTAAAGCACTATGGGCTTGATTAAAACGATCCTTACTCTTTTCAATATACTCATCACAGAAGGTATGCCAAAAGAAATGGTAAACTTCATCAGCGGCTAAATCAAAGCGATATCTTTTTATAAAATCATCGATTTTCTTAATGGTCTTTTGGGTTTCTTTGGTTAGATTTTGATCATTAGGATGGTCTGATTCTTTAATATTAACCTTTGGTTTATCTAAAATGAATCTTGAAGCATTCCAAACTTTATTAGCAAAGTTCCTATAGGCTTTAACTTTACTTTCATCTAAAGAAATATCATTGCCAGGGGAATTGCCAATGACTAGGGCCATTCTTAATGCATCAGTTCCATATCTTTCCGTGAGATCTAAGGGATTTAAAACGTTACCTTTACTTTTACCCATTTTTTGTCCTTCTTTGTCTCTGACTAGTCCATGAAGATAGATGGTTTTGTAGGGTACTTTTTTAGTTAAAAATAAGCCCATCATAATTTCTCTGGCGACCCAGAAAAACAAGATATCATAAGCTGTTTCTCTGACGGTGTTGGGATAAAAATCTTTAAGATCTTTGGTTTTTTCAGGCCAGCCTAGGGTTGAATAAGGCCAAAGTCCAGAGGAAAACCAGGTGTCTAAAACATCTTCTTCGCCTTCAAGAGGAATTTTATGTCCCCACCATAATTGACGGGAGATACACCAGTCATAGATGTTTTCTAACCAATTAAAATAGATTTTTTCAAATCTCTTAGGAACAATTTTTATTTTTCCTTCTTTAACAGCCTTGATAGCTTCCTTAGCTAACGGTTTTGTTTTGACAAACCATTGTTTAGAAATTAGAGGTTCAGTGATTGTCCCACATCTTTGGCAATGGCCAATAGTATGAGGATGTTTTTC
>CAZJJY010000005.1:14300-24222 GCA_964546445.1 uncultured Gammaproteobacteria bacterium | reverse complement strand
AGAATCTTTAATTTATTGGGTAATATGATCTCTTTGTAGGAATTTTTAGTAGCCATTTTAAGTTATTCATTATAACATTTTTTATTACTTGATTTTTTCTCTTTTAATGTCGTACAATATTATTAATGCCCGAAGAAGAAAGAAAAATTAAGCGTAATGAGATCGATCGTCTTATTGAAGAGTTCTTAGAGTATATGGAAATTGAGAAGAACTCCTCTCCCCTAACTGTTCGTAATTACAAACACTATCTTAATCGTTTTTCCGAATGGTTAAAGAAAAATCAATCTCACCCTAGCCCAGGTTCATTAGATATGAATACTATCAAGAAATATAGGGTATTTTTATCCCGATTTACAGGTCTAAAAGGGGCGCCTTTATCACGTGTCACTCAAGGCTATCATGTGATAGCCTTGAGAGCATTATTACGATGGTTGATAAGAAATGACTATAAGACACTCTCTCCAGACAAGGTTGACCTCCCTAAGGGAGAAAGTCGTTCCTTAAAGTTCTTGACTACCGAGCAGATGGAACGTCTTTTGTCCCAACCACAAGTCTCAAAGCCGAGAGGGTTAAGAGACAAGGCTATTCTAGAGGTGCTCTTCTCTACTGGTTTGCGTGTTAGTGAATTAGTTAAGCTAAATAGGGATCAAATTGACTTTAATCGTCGCGAGTTCGGTGTTATTGGTAAAGGAGGTCATCCTCGGGTGGTATTTCTCTCAAAAAAGGCCGCGGAGTGGCTTAAAAAGTATTTTGAAAGCCGGACCGATAGCTGGGATCCAATATTTGTCAGATATGTAGAAAAACCTGATATTATAGAGGATGGTAAGAAGATGAGATTAACCGTCAGAACAATACAGCGCGTTGTTAAGAAGTATGTGAAGAAAGCGAGACTTCCGGTTGATGCTACCGTCCATACGCTTCGTCATTCCTTTGCTACTGATTTATTAATGGCCGGAGCTGATATAAGAAGTGTTCAGGAATTACTTGGTCATAAGAATATTTCGACGACTCAGATATATACTCACGTTACCAATAGAAAACTTAGAGATATTCATGAGACCTTTCATGGTAAGGGAAAGTAACGTTTTATTAATTTTCAGAAAATATTACTTGCTTCGACAATTTCTACATTAGTAATTTTTACTTTGAAATTAAATCAGGCAGGAGGATTTAAAGAGTTTCGTAACTTAGAGTTACTAGAACTGTAATTTCAGATTCACCGGGTTGGATTTGAGTTTGTTCTACTTCGTCTTCTTGAAGAGCAGAACCAGAAGCTCTAAAAAGAGTTGGTCGTGGTTGATAAGGAGAGTTTTCCTGATCAACAATATTGATTAATTTTCCAATTCTTAAACCACCAGCCCTGGCAATTTGCTCTGCTTTTTTCTTGGCCTTTTTAATAGCCTTTTCTCTGGCTTCCATCTTTAATTCTTCTAATTTTTCATCATCGATGATAAATTCTAAATCACCAATTTGATTAGCCCCAAGGGCAGTTGCTTTATCGATGACTTCACTAATCTTTTCAAAATCTTTAACTTTTACTTCTAATCTAATATTGATATTATAACTATCTATTTTTCTACCGGATCGATAGTTATAATTAGGATAAATGCGATAATCGCTTGTTTTTATATCGTTATCCCCTATTCCGATTTTTTTAAGTTCTTTGGTAACATTATTTATTTTTTCGTTAGCTTCTTTTTGAGCTTCTTCAACAGTTGGCTTATTTATTTGAACCCCTAGACTAATAGTAGCCGTATCAGGAACAGCAACGACTTTCCCCTCAGCTTGGACGTTAAAGGCGGTTTGTTTTTCAGTGGTTACTTGGCTTATGGAAAGTGGAATAGGGCCAATAAAGCGGAAATAAAGGCTTAGAATAATAAGGATAGAGACAACTATGGTAATGATTTTCCCATAATCTGTCTTATAAAAGCCTTTTAAGTATTTTTTTACTTTTTCCATGTCCTATTAATATACTTTAATTATGAAAGATTAGTCAAGGATTATTTTTCTAAGCAAGTGACAGCGGCAATTTTGTCATTTGGTTTGTTAAACCTCATGAAGATTACTCCCTGAGTATCTCTACCTAGACGGGGTATATTTTTGATTGGGAGTTTAATAACTTGGGCTTTACTACTGGTAAGCATGACTTGTTTAATATTTTGATCAATTAACCTACAAGTAACGATATCACCTGTTTTTTCAGCTAAATGAGCTGCTTTTGTCCCTATTCCGCCTCTTTTTTGTAGTCTGTAGGCTCTAAGAGAGGTTCTTTTACCCAACCCTTTTTCCATAACGATTAAAAGATCTCTAAATATTTTCTTTCTTTTATCCTTGATTTGAGGCTGTTTTGGAGAGAAAACTTCCATACAGACAACGTAATTATCTTTTTCTTTAAGATGAATACCTCTTACTCCCATGGTATTTCGTCCAGTAGGTCTAATATTGGTCTCCTTAAACCTAATCGATTTTCCTTTATGTGAGGCTAGAAGAACATGATCGTCTTTTTTAACACTTTTGACCCAGCAAAGTTCATCATCTTTCTTTAACTTAATGGCGATTAAGCCTGTGGAACGCATATTAGCAAAGTTTTTAAAGTGAGTCTTTTTAATCATTCCTCTTTTAGTGGCCATAATTAGGAATTGATCTCTATTTTTAATAGCATTTGAATCTAAGGTAAGAATGGATTTAATTTGCTCATCTTGACTGATGTTAATTAAATTAATGACCGCTTGTCCTTTAGATTGTCTTGATCCTTCAGGAATTTCCCAAACCCTAATAGGAAAAACTCTGCCTGTATTAGTGAAGAAAAGGATACTATCATGTGTTTGAGCCTTTATAAAGTAGGAAATTTCATCCTCCATCTTAGTTTTCATCCCACTTATTCCCTTTCCTCCCCTTCTTTGTGAGCGATAGGTAGCTAAAGGTAGACGCTTGATATAGCCACTTTTAGTCATGGTAATTAAACATTCTTCCTGAGGGACAAGGTCTTCTTCTTCAAAACTGTCTAAGGCTTGAACATAGACTTTAGTTCTTCTTGGGTCTGCATATTTCTCTTTAATTTCTAGAAGATCTTTTTTAACAATGTTTAAAATCTTTTTAGGGACGGCAAGAAGCCCTTTTAGATATTCAATTAGTTTTAATACTTTCTTATATTCATCCTCAATTTTCTTTCTTTCTAAAGCGGCGAGTCTTCTTAGTTGCATATCTAATATAGCTTGAGCCTGAACATCGCTTAATTTAAATTTACGTATTAAATTGTCTTTTGCGTTTTGAACATCACTTGATTTTTTGATGGTTTCTATAACCTCATCTAGGTTATCTAGGGCAATTTTAAGTCCTTCTAAGATATGAGCATGTCTCTTAGCTCCTTCAAGCTCAAAGATAGTTTTTTTAATAATTACTTTTTGGCGATGTTTTACAAATTCAGTCAGAATCTGTTTTAAGTTTAAAGTAGAAGGGACTCCATTAATTAAAGCAACCATATTGGCTGGATAGTTAATTTGCATCTGAGTATTCTTATAAAGATTGTTTAAAATAGTTTTAGGACGAGAAGTTTTCTTAAGTTCTAAAACAATCCTTAATCCTTCTCTATCTGATTCATCTCTTAAGTCAGAAACACCATTTATCTTCTTGTCTCTAATTAATTGAGCAATTTTGACTAAAAGTCTTGATTTGTTAACTTGATAAGGAATTTCACTAATAACTATTCTAAATTTTTCTCCCTTCATTTCCTCTATCTCTGCTTTAGCTCTAATTAAAATTTTACCTTTTCCAGTGTTGTAGGCTTGGAGTATTTCATTCCTATCATAAATAGTTCCTCCGGTAGGGAAATCAGGACCTTTAATGTGTTTAATTAAGTCTTCTTCAATGGTAGCTTTAGATTCGAAACTTAGAGATAATAATTGTTCATTTTTATCCTCTTGGTCGAGCTTTATTTTCTTTATTTCAAAATCTTTATCTTTTTTACCATCTCCGTTTTCTTCTTCAGGAAGAATAACTTTCCCTTTATCAATCATTACTATTAGGGCATCTACAACTTCTCCCAAATTATGAGGAGGTATTTTGGTTGCCATTCCAACAGCAATACCATCAGAACCCATTAAGAGTAAATTAGGGATTCTTGAAGGTAAATAAATAGGTTCTTTTAAGGTTGCGTCAAAGTTTTCTCTGAATTCTACGGTTTCTTTTTCAATATCTGTTAATATTTCTTGAGTTATTTTATCTAGTTTTACTTCTGTATTGTGATTAACAAAACCATTAGCGATAAAAGAATGAGATTGATCAGCAACCCTGATAGAGTAAACATTTTCTTTTTTAGAAAGTTTCTCAATAGTTTTTATTTGATCAAAGAAAAACCTCTTTTTTAAAAGCCATTCTATTAGAGTTTTATCTTGATAATTTAGAATTTTTTTGAGACGTGGATAATTTTTTTCCAATTTATTATATCTGTCAAAATTATTTTTCTTAACGAACTCATCGTTGTAATTAGTCCTTAAATAATTATTTAGGGAAGGAATCCAGTCTGTTTTGCTCATTCTTTCAGGATTAATATCGGAAATTTGATTTAAAACTGTTTTTTTTCTTGAGGAAAAGAATCCAACTTCTTTCTTAAATCTTTGGATGTTTTCTTTCCCGCTAATGATAAGTTTATAGCAATTATTTCTTTTATCTTGATAGGGAGTAGTCGTTACAATGCCAAAATTTAATAATAAAGTTTTTAGTTGCTTTATTAACTTAAAACTTTTCGAATTATAGTTAAGTTCTATTGATTTGCCTTGATGTCTTTTGTCTTTATGGAGACCAACAGAACCATCTCCTTCAAATAAGGCGACTAAGAATTGTTTTATAACTTCTTTTTTAGAATAAAGAACAGCAAAAGGTATTTCTTTTTTATCAGACTTAACATTTTCAAGACCAATATTTTCTAAAAGTTTTACTGCCTTTTGATGATATAAGCTTAGTTCTTGACAATTTCCTTTTACCTTTCTTTCATAGAGATTGGTGCCTGGAAATTGGTTTTTAATAATCTTTTTTACCTTAGTATAAAATTCTAAGTTTTGATTGTTAAATATTATTTGTTTTTGATGAAAACTACCTTCAGAAACCAAAGCTCCCAATAAGAAAGCAAGATTTTCGTTCATTTTGTTTGGTAATTTAATATCTTTGTATTTAGAAGGATTTTGAGGATAAAAATTCTTTAGATTTAAATTATCTTTATTGAAAAAAGAAAAATTCCTGTTGATAATTACGTAATCATTAAGAGTTATTTCTTGGAGAAGTTTCCATTGTAAATTTGGGAAACCGAAATCATTTAATCCCCAACAGAGAATAGGATGATTAAAAGAACCCTTTAGTTCATATCCTTGTTTAGTAGTAATTTTGGTAATAGGGTGTTTTCCGGAATCAAAAAATCTGTTTGCTTTAACTTTTTTACCTTGATAATTAATTACCTTTAAATTGATTTTTGCTTCTTTTTTATTTGAAATTTTTTCTATTGGAATGATTCCTTTGTTAGTTAGGATGAGAGTATCGCCGGTTAGACAATACCTCATTGCAGCAGCAGAATCACCATCAATTGAACCAAAGTTTCCTTGACCGTCAATTAATGGATAACGCATTGAGAAATCTTGAGCGAGACGAACGAGAGCGTCATAAATGGCCTGGTCTCCATGAGGGTGATATTTCCCCATTGTTTCTCCAACGACTTTAGCACTTTTGGTATAACGAGAAGAATGAGAAATTCCCATTTGATGCATGGCAAAAAGAATTCTTCTATGAACTGGTTTCAAACCATCACGGACATCAGGTAATGCACGAGAAACAATAACTGACATTGCATAATCAAGATAGCTCTTACGCATTTCTTCAGTGATTTCTATTGATTTTACTTTTCCAATATCTTGTTTAGTCATGGTTTAAATAATTAAATCAGGTTAGTTTAAATAATTAAATATCAAGTTCGGCATTCTTAGCATACATCTGTATAAATCTTTTTCTTGGTGGCACTTCTTCTCCCATAAGCATGGTAAATACTTCGTCTGCTTTTTCTGAATCTTCAATAGTAATTTTCTTTAAAAGTCTTTTGTCAGGATCCATGGTTGTTTCCCAAAGTTGCTGTGGATTCATTTCTCCTAGGCCTTTATATCTTTGAATGCTAGCTTTTTTACCACCTTTGGCTTTTTTATTTAAAATCTTTTCTTTCTCTTCATCATTATAAGCATAGTAGGAATTTTTACCTATTTGGATTTTATAAAGAGGTGGGATGGCAATATAAAGGTATCCCTTATCGATAATAGGTTTTAGATGACGATAAAAGAAAGTTAAAAGCAGAGTGTCAATGTGTTGTCCATCAACATCAGCATCAGTCATTATAATAATACGATGATATCTGGCTTTACTTGGATTTAAGGTCTCCCCTATTCCCATACCAAGAGCAATAATAAGATCTTTAAGCTCATCAAAACTAATAATTTTATCAAGATGAGCTCTTTCAGTATTAAGAATTTTTCCTCCTAAAGGTAAAATCGCTTGAAATTTTCGATTTCTTCCCTGTTTGGCACTGTTATGAACAAAAATTCCACTGGCTAAGGCGAAATTGTGAGTATTAGGTACTTCCAAATCATAAACATCTATTTTTTCTTTTACCTTCTCAATATATTTAATTTTATGATTAAAGTTTTTTATTGCGCCTAACATAACTTCTTCACTGCCGTCGAAAAATCGGTCCTTTAATGTTCCTAACTTCACTAAATTATGATTTTTTTTCTGTTGTTTGAGTCTTGTCTCATCATATAAGCTAATATCGCCATACTTCTCATAAAGTTTTCTAGCAAATTCTAGACTTGTATTTAAGTAAACATTATCATAAGCTTCTTTTCTTTTTTCTCTGAATTTATCTGTCCACTGTTGTTTTGTTTTTTGGCTTCGCCACTCTAAAAGATTTTTATCTAGCCATTGTTTTTTCGCCTTTTCTGATAGATGTTGTTTTATTTCTGGATGTTTTTTAAAATATTCTCTAACTTTTTGTGCTTGGTTTATTCTATTTTTTTCTTTAGACCAGTAGTCTTCTTGAGCTTTATTTAATCTTTCTAAAAGTTTTTTTCGATAATTATGATTGGAATAATAAAATTCCAAATATTTTTTAGTCATATACTTTTTATATTTTGGATTTTCCCACTGTTTCTTGGCTCTGGCACTTAATATCCCACTTAATTTTTTCATCGTTTCAGAAATTTTTTGACGATATTCAGGGCCCCTTTTTATTTTATTGCATTTCTCTATTACTTCTTTTTTATGAAGAGTTTTTTTAATATGTTTTTGGTGAAGTTGAAGGTGCTTTTCTTTAGTCATCCTAATAATATTATCAGGATTGTTGTTTAGCTTGTTAAAATCAAGATGATGCTTATGGGTTCCAATTTTTTCGTGATATAAACCATAACTAAGGTTGTATCGATCCGCCAATAAGTGGGTGAAAATCCATTTATGAGTTTTGGGATCAAGGACCATTTCATAGTCTTTAATAGTAATTCTATTTTTCAACTTAGAGAGAGTTTTTCTAAAAGGCATCAAGCTCATTTTTGGTTTTAAATTTTTGGCTTCAATAAATGAACCATCACGCAGCATAAACTTATGATTAGGGGTGCAAGAGATAGATTCATTATTGTCTAAAACCACTTTTATTACTTTTGTACTTTTTTTAGTCAGGCGTGGATAAACAATCTTTTCTAGACCAATTTCTCCGTTTTTCTTAATAGTGTAGCAATAATTTGTTTTTCCTTTTTTCCATTCTTGGACTAATTCTTTAAAAGTGACTTTTCTTCCATCACTTAGAGCTATTTTAGTATTTTCAGAAAAACAGCCGCCAGCGGAATCTCCCTCAACGATGAAAAGTTCAGAGAAGGCAGGATCTTTTTCCTGACAGTCAGCCAATTTACCTGGTAAAGCATTACTAAAAAATTCGCTTTTTCTAATGACAGCTTCTTTAGCGGCTCTAGCCGCCATTCTTGCTCTAGCCGCCAAACCTATTTTTTCAATAATTCTTCTTGCTTCTTTAGGATGCTCTTCGAAATAAGTATCAATCCCTTGCTTAACCACAGTAGCTACAGCTCCTTGTGCTTCAGCATTATTAAGTTTTGCTTTAGTTTGAGATTCAAATTGGATTATGTCTGTAGGGATTTTAATAGCGACAACGGCCGTTAATCCTTCTTTAGTATCTTCACCAGTAAACCCACTTCCCTTAATAATTCCACTTTTTTTGGCATAATCATTAATAGCTCTAGTTAGGGCAATTTTAAATCCGGTTAAATGGGTTCCCCCATCTTTGGTATTAATGACATTAACGAAAGATTCTATATGTTCAGAGAATCCATCATTATATTGAATAGAGGCTTCTACTCTTAAATCATCTTCTCCATTTTTTTCACCTCTGATAAAGATAGGTTGATGAATAGGTTTTTTATTACGGTTTAAGAATCTTACTAAGGAAGAAATCCCCCCTTCAAAATAGAAATGCTTAATTTTCCCATTTCTCTCATTTTTTAGGTGGAGTTTTAAGCCTGGGACAAGATAAGCTCTTTCTCTTATCAATTGTTCAATGATCTTATATTTGAATTCACTGTCTTTGAAGATTTTTTTATCTGGAATGAAGAAAGTAGTCGTTCCGGTCTCCTTTGTTTTACCTACTTCCTTAACAGAAGTTGTTGGTTTTCCTCTTTTGTATTCTTGGGCAAAAATTTTACCATCTCTTCTTATCTCGACTCTTAAAGAAGAAGATAAAGCATTAACAACGGATATTCCTACTCCGTGAAGTCCACCAGATACTTTATATGTTTTGCTGTCGAATTTTGCTCCGGCATGAAGCTTAGTCATGGCTACTTCTAAAGCAGAAACACCTGATTCATGCTTATCAACTGGGATACCTCTCCCATCATCTTTAATTTTTGCAGAACCATCTTTCTTGAGGGTTACCCAAACATTTTTAGTAAAACCAGCCAAAGATTCGTCGACTGAGTTATCGACAACCTCAATAATCATATGATGGAGTCCTTTACTGTCTGTGGACCCGATAAACATTCCAGGTCGGCGACGGACCGGTTCTAAACCTTCAAGAACTTTAATATGTTTTGCTGTGTAGTCAGTATTTGCCATTTTAGAATTGGAAACTAGGACTTGTTTTTTACCTTAAAAAACAAGGGTCTACGCGAAGCGTATATATCTATTTTAACCTAAAAAGGATAGGAAATCAATAGATTTTCGACTATTAATTTGGGGTTAGTATTTGTTTTTAAAAGTAAAAGACTTTCCTGAAGATTTTTTAATACACTCACAATCTGCTTGTCTGGAATAGGGATAAAACTCTTTTTTTGAACCTGTAAATCTAATAAATTATTTTTAGATAATAATAAAAGACGCCAGCCTAAAATTTGTTTCTGACAAAAATTAATGGTTTTTTCTTTGTCCGTACATTTTTCTTCGGCGATTAATATCCTCTCCCCAGGGGTTGCTTTTATGATAGTAAAAATTTCATCAATTAAGAGTAGATGTTCCGAAGCTTTAATTTTAGTTAAACTTTTTATTTTTTTAGATATTTTTATAATCTGGCAACGAGAAATAATAGTCGGCAAGAGTAAATTTTCGTTAGTTGTGACAAGGATAATAATAGATCTTTTTGGCGGTTCTTCCAGAGTTTTAAGGAATGAATGTTGTGCAGGTAAAGTTAATTTTTCAGCTTTTTGGACAAGAGCAACTTTAAAAGGTGAGGAATAGGGTTTCAAAGATAGTTTTTGTTGGAGATTCCTTATTTGATCGATTTTAATTGAACTAGTATCTTCTAGAAGAAAAAAATCAGGATTATTTTTAACTGATTTGGTCAAAAAATCTTCAGCTATTTTTATTCCTTCTTCAAAGGCTCTTTTAATGTCTT
>CAZJJY010000005.1:0-14200 GCA_964546445.1 uncultured Gammaproteobacteria bacterium | reverse complement strand
AATTTTGCTTCAGAAGAACAGGTTTCCAAAGCGGAAGCTCAGCTTTACAACATCCCTTATGTTGAATTAAGTGAAAAAGCTGTTAGTCCTGAAAGTTTAAGTCTTCTGCCTCGATCAGTAGCTGAACGATATTTATTAATTCCCTTCGAATATAGTAAGGCTAAAAATGAACTTTCTGTAGCGATGTCTAATCCTTTGGATTTAGAAATAATAGAGTTTATTGAAAAGAAGTCTAAGGCTAAAATAAAGCCTTTTATGGCCGATACAGAGAAAGTAAAGGTGGCCATTGCAACGGCTTATTCCCAACCCCTTTCTGCTGAGGTAAAAGCGGCCTTAAAAGATGTTATGCCGGCTACGCCTGGAATAAAAACAGTTGATATTGCCTCTTTAGGAAAGATTATTAGAGAAGCTCCAATAGCTAAAATTGTGGCCACTATCTTAGAATTTGCGGTTAAATCCCGTGCTTCTGATATTCATATTGAACCTCATGAAGAAAAAACGAGGGTTCGTTACAGAGTTGACGGTATTTTGCATGAGAAGCTCGTTTTGCCTAGAAAAGTTCATGATGCTGTAATTTCTCGAATCAAAATTCTTTCTGGGATGAAAATTGATGAGAAAAGAATTCCCCAAGACGGTCGTTTTAATTTTAAAGCTGATAATCAAGAAGTTGATTTGCGTGTTTCTTCTCTTCCAACCGTTTTTGGAGAAAAGATTGTTATGAGACTTTTGAAAAAAACAGGGGGTGTCCCCGATTTACCGGAATTGGGGTTAAGAGGAAGAGCTTTAAAAAATTTAGAAGATTCTGTTTTACGTCCTCACGGGATTATTATTGTTTGTGGACCAACTGGTTCTGGTAAAACAACAACCCTGTATTCCCTTTTATCCAGGATAAATACAGCCAAGGTTAATATTATCACTTTGGAGGATCCGGTTGAATATCAAATTGCCGGAGTCAATCAAGTTCAGGTTAATCCAGCCGCTGGTCTTACTTTTGCCTCTGGAATGCGTAGTTTCTTAAGACAAGATCCTAATATTATCATGGTCGGAGAGATTCGTGATAGTGAAACAACTGGCTTAGCTATTCAAGCTTCTCTAACAGGTCATTTGGTTTTTTCTACTCTTCATACTAATGATGCTGCTGGAGCTATTCCTCGTCTTTTGGATTTGGGAGCGGAACCATTTCTGTTAGCTTCTGCCATGACTTGTATTGTTTCTCAAAGGGTTTTGAGGAAAGTGTGTCCTAATTGTAAAGAAGAATATGATCCCCCAGTTGAAGTGGTTGAGGATATTAAAAAAGTTTTAGGCAATCTTTATCAAGAAAAAGGAAAAATAAAACTTTATCGAGGTAAAAAATGTTCGGAATGTAATAATAGTGGTTATATTGGGAGGGTTGGTATTTTTGAGGTTTTACCAATAACTGAAAAAATTGCCCGTTTATGTTTAGAGCGAGCTGCGGCTGGAGCAATTAGTAAACAAGCTTTAGAAGAAGGAATGATTACCTTAAAACAAGATGGTTACTTGAAAGCTCTAGAGGGAATTACTAGTATAGAAGAAGTACTAAGAGTGGCCCAAGAATAATATGGATATTAATAAACTATTAGAATTTACTATTAATAAAAAAGCTTCAGACTTGCATTTTTTGCCTGGCGTTCCGCCAATGATAAGAGTCAATGGAATTTTATCACCAATTGCTGGGATAGAATCTTTAACTAAAGATCAAGTAAAAGATTTGGTTTTTGCTCTGGTAAACGAAGAACAAAAAGAAGTCCTTTCGGTAAATAAAGAACTTGATTTTTCTATAAATTACAAAGATCAAAATCGTTTCAGAGTTAATGCTTATCACCAAAAAGGGAGTTTGGCCGCTGCTCTAAGATTTATTCCAAGTAAGGTTCCTACTATTAGTGAGTTAAATTTACCAGAAATTTGTCATACTTTTGCCAAACTCAATCAGGGTTTTGTTCTTGTAACTGGGCCTACTGGTCACGGTAAATCAACCGCTTTAGCTTCTATTGTTGATGAGATTAATCAACTGCGTCCCGTTCATATTGTGACAATTGAGGATCCAATAGAATATGTTTTTACTCATCAAAAAGCTATTGTTTCCCAAAGAGAGATGAGGGCTGATACTCACTCTTGGCAAGTAGCCTTACGTTCTTGTCTCCGCGAAGATCCTAATGTAGTTATGATTGGAGAAATGCGTGATTATGAAACGATTGCTTCTGCTTTAACTATCGCCGAAACTGGCCATTTAGTTTTTGCCACTTTACACACCAACTCAACAGCTCAGACAATTAACCGAATTATTGATGTTTTCCCAGCTAATCAACAAGACCAAGTAAGAACGCAGTTTGCTGCTAGCTTAGAAGCGATTTTGTCTTTGAGGCTTTTGCCCTCACTTGAAGGTGGAAGATTGCCAGCCACAGAGATTCTAATAGCTAATTCAGCGGTTAGAAACTCTATTAGAGAAGGGAAAGCTCATCTTATTGATACAATTCTTCAAACTTCTGCCGGTATAGGAATGAAAACCTTAGAGATGGATTTAGCCGATTTAGTTAAGAGAGGAAAAGTTAGTTTAGAAACTGCTCAAGGTTTTGCTTTAAGACCTGAAGAGCTAATGAGATTAACTAAGGAAAGGTAATATGGAAAAATTTAAATATAAGGCTAAAGATAAGGAAGGTAAATCGGTTGAAGGGTTAGTTGAGGCTATTAGTCAGGAACAAGCGGCTAAAATTCTTCGAGAGAAAAATCTTCTAGTCATCACCTTAAGCAAAAAAGGTGAAAGCATAACTATCCAGGTAAAAAAAGGTTTTGGAAGAGTTACTTCTCAGGATAAAGTCAATTTTACTCGCCAATTATCGACGATGATTAACGCGGGGTTAAACATTACCAAAGCCTTGAGGATTTTAGAAAATCAGAGTAATCCAGCCTTAGCTCATCTAATAAGCGAAGTTTCAAGATCGGTTGAGGGTGGTAGTAATTTGGCTGATGCTTTAGAAAAATATCCTCGAGTTTTTGATAGAATTTATATTTCTTTAATTAGAGCTGGCGAAGCGGCTGGCTTATTAGACAAAATACTTTTAAGATTAGCTGATAATTTGGAAAAAAATACAGAATTTCGTCGAAAGGTAATAGGAGCAATGGTTTATCCAGCCATTGTTGTAGGAGGAATGTTTATTGTGGTTATTATTATGATAATTTTTGTTATTCCTAAATTGACTTCTATTTATGAAGACTTCCAAGCAGAACTTCCGGCCATGACAAAATTGCTTATGGGTGTTTCTAAGTTTGCGACCAATTATTGGTGGCTAGCTTTAATGATGGTGGGTGGATTGATTTTCTTAGGTAAATTTTTATTAAAGAATCCTCAGTCTAGAAAACAACTTGATGAACTTACTTTTAATCTTCCTATTATTGGTAAATTAAGAAAGGCTTTAATTTTAACAGAGTTCACTCGTACTTTAGGTTTGTTGATTGGGAGTGGCATTTTAATTGTTGAAGCTCTAAATATTACTTGCAGTGCTTTAGGTAGTCCTAAATATGAAGATAAAATGAAAGAAGCAAGTAAGGCGGTAGAAAAAGGGATCCCTTTGGCAACTGCCCTAGATAGAACAGAGATCTTTCCACCAATCTTACCGCAAATGATTGCTGTTGGTGAAGAGACAGGTAAGCTTGATGAAGTTCTAGAAAAAGTTTCTGTTTTTTTTGAACAAGAAGCTGACGCCGCCGTTAAAGGATTGACAACAGCAATTGAGCCAATTATCATGATTATATTGGGGGTAGGAGTTGGTTTCTTGATGATTTCTATCATCACACCGATTTATAACCTAACCTCGCAGTTTTAAAAAATATTACTTTAAAAATTGGAAAGGAGGTGAAAAAGAGAATTGAAAATATTAAAAATTAAAGAGAAACTTAATCGTGGTTTTACCATGATTGAGCTTTTAATTGTTATCGCCGTTTTAGGTATTTTGGCCGTAGCTGTTTTGGCTACTATTAACCCTATTGAGCAAATTAATAGAGGTCGAGATACTGGATCAAGAGGTGATGCAGAACAATTGTTATCGGCTATTGATCGTTACAATGCTACTCAAGGTCTTTGGCCATGGCAAGAGGATTCTGATGATACAGATGCAATCGCTTGGGGTCCAGTTGAAGATGTTGAAGATCCAAGTAACTGTCCTCTCTTAGATAAAATAGCTCAAGGAGGTGGTATTGCGGCTTGTGGTACGGGAGCTGATGAAGTTAAAGCATCTTTTTCTACTAGATTGAGAGCAAGTAATTATAATGCCTTGTATATGGAATATGGTGGTGACTCTGGAGATAGTCTTTATATATGTTTTAGTCCGCAATCTGGAGCTTTTTCTACAGAGGCAGAAAGAAGATGTGATGTAGAAGGAGTCCCTGCTGATTTTCCAGCTACTGCGTGTGGAAGTTGTGATGCTTTAGTAGGAGCTTTAGGAGATTCTGAAAATTGTATTTGTCTTCCATAATGATGGGTCTGTTAATCTTTGTTTTTGGACTGATTATAGGCAGTTTGGTTAATTGTTTCGTTTATCGTTTAAACGAGACAGATTTGAAGGGTTTTTTAGTAGGAAGATCTTATTGCCCACGTTGTAAGAAGAAATTAAGGTGGTATGATAATATCCCCTTAATTTCTTTTGTCTTACTTAAGGGGCAATGCCGTTTTTGTCGTAAGCAAATTTCTATTCACTATCCCCTAGTTGAACTTGTCAGCGGGTTAGTGTCAGTTGTTATCTATTTTACTTTTAAAGGAAATTTAGAAATTTTATTTTTAAATCTTCTCATTAGCTATGTTTTAATAGCTTTGTTTTTGTCTGATCTTCGTTATATGACCGTCCCCGATCATTTGACTTATCCGGCTATTTTTTTCCTTTTTCTTTTTCTTTTGATTAAGGGTGATTGGTTTGCTGTTTTTACAGGGTTAGGTGTCGCCTTGTTTTTCTATATTTTAGTTTTAATAACAAGATTTAAAGGGATGGGTTTAGGGGATATCAAATTAGGTCTTCTTGTCGGTCTTTTTTTAGGTTTTCCAAAAACTATTGTTGCCTTATATCTAGCTTTCTTGACAGGGGCTGTTTTAGGTGTAATACTGGTTTTGGTCAAGAAAAAAAGGTTTAAAAGTAAAATTCCTTTTGGCCCTTTTTTAGTTCTGGCAACTTTTATAAGTTTATTTTTTGGAGAAAAAATTTGGCAATTATTTTGGTAAGATGAAAACTAGAAAAGAAATTCACAAGAAAGCTTTCACCTTAATTGAACTTCTAATTACAGTAGCTATCCTTGGTATCCTTATTTTAATTTCTTTATTTATCTTTCAGATTTATATGACAAGAGCTAGGGATGGTCGAAGAAAATCTGATTTAGCTAAATTACAACGAGTTTTGGAAGATTATAATAATGATAATCTTTGTTATCCTGATGTTTTAGAATGTAAGGATAATTTAGCTCCTTATATTAGAGAAGTTTTCTGTGATCCTATAAATTCAGGGGTAAATATATATTATTATTCAGTTTCTACAGAGGGTACTTGTAAAAAATGGTATAAAATCTTTACTAGTTTAGAATATGGACAAGATCCTATTATTGAAAAAATTGGTTGTACTTCAGAAATTTGTGGGCCATTTAACTATCTTGTGACTAGTCCTAATGTTGAAGATTTAGTTAGTCAACCAGGTGAAGTTTATCCCCCATTCCCTCCAGGAGTACCTACTTTTATTCCTACACCTACAATTGGTGGAGGGTCTCCAACTAATACGCCAACACAAACGCCAACACAAACGCCAACACCAACTCCTACTCTGTCTTGCCCTGTTTGGTTTACTTGTGTTGGACAAGGAGGGTTTTGTAATGTTACTGTAGAGGGAGCATCGGGTGCGGTTTGTAATGATACTTGTGATGGTTGTAAAGCTGCGGGTTGTAGCCAACCTTACCCAGCTTGTGTGCCTTAATTAAAATGAAAAAAGGTTTTACATTAATCGAGCTTTTAGTCGTTATCGCCATTTTAGGCTTACTTGCCACTGTTGGTTTATCTAGTTTTCGGACCTCTCAGTTAAAAGGTCGAGACAGTAAGCGAAAGAGTAACTTGTCTCAAATCCAAAAAGCCTTGGAAATGTATTATAACGATTATGGTCAATATCCTGATGTTGGTGATTATCCAGCTGGTGGAAGTGCTTTTGAAGATGCTAATAATACTTTATATATAAAAGAAATGCCAACTGATGTTAGATTTGGTGATTATTTTTATGAAACGGATGGAACTTATTATAAAATTTATGCTAGACTAGAAAATGAGCAAGATCCAAGTATCGGGAATTATTCAGGGACGACTTGTGGTGATGATGAATGTAATTACGGAGTAGCTAGTTCAAATACTACTTTATGAGGAAATTAAGAGTGAAAAAAGGTTTTACTTTAATCGAACTTTTAGTTGTTATTTCCGTTATTGGTTTATTAACAGCTCTAATTATGGTTAACTTCAATGCGGCTCGAGAAAGAGCCAGAGATGTTCAACGAAAGTCAGATTTAAATCATATTAAAACGGCCTTAAGACTATATTATAATGACTATGGAGAGTATCCAGCCGATTCTGGGGTTAATATTGTAGCTTGTGGTTCAGGAGATTCCCCTGTAGCTTGTAGTTGGTCAGCTGTTTGGACAAGAGGAAGTATGACCTACATGAGAATCTTACCTCAAGATCCAATGCCTGATGAAATTTATAGTTATTCTCAAGAAGCGAGTGGTCAAGATTTCTGTATTTGGGGTACTTTAGAAAACCAATCAGATGGCAATATAGATAGTTCACAAACGCGCTGTTCTGTTTGTTCTGTAGGAGCTGATGATTATGTTGTTTGTGCTGATTAAAGGAGGTGAAGAATGAAAAAAGGTTTTACATTAATTGAATTATTAGTAGTTATTTCTATTATTGGTATTTTAGCCTCTTTAACACTGGTAAGTTATACTGGGGCTCAAAAACAGGCTAGAGATACTCAAAGAAGAAGTGACTTAAGTCAATACCGTAATGCGTTAGAAACTTATGCTTCTTCTAATAATGGGCTTTATCCTGACTCTTTGAGTACCATTGTTGGTTTATGTACGGTTTTAAGTCCTTCTTATATGTCTACTTGCCCTTCTGATCCGACAACAGGGAATAGTTATGGCTTTTACTCCTCTGCTTCAGGTGATGGATACGTAGTCTATGGAGGTCTAGAGACGACGGGGGGATATTGGGAAGTGTGTTCGACTGGGAGATCTGGTAATTTTGAGACAGAACCAGATGACAGTAGTTGTGATTTATAATAATGATGAGAAATAAAAAAGGTTTTACATTAATTGAGCTTTTAGTAGCCATGACGATTGTGGCTGTTTTAGCTGGTATTTCTTTGGTTTCCTACCAAGGGGCTAGAAAAAGTGCGCGTGATGGAAAAAGAAAAACTGATTTGGAACAGATAAGGAGCGCTATGGAAATGTGTCGAGCCGATACTGGAAGTTATCCTGCCGGAACACTATCTTCTGGGGATGATATTACCTGTGATACTCAGACTTATCTAACTATTCCAGCTGATCCTATTTCTAGTAAACAATATATATATGTTGGAGCGGCTGATTCTTATACTCTTTGTGCTTCTTTAGAGATGGAAGAAGGAACAGTTACTGGTTGTGGTAGTTGTGGTTCGGAAGACTGTAATTACAAAACAATTAATCCATAAAAATATGAAGAAATTCTGTCCAGGTTTTACCCTAGTTGAACTTTTGGTAACAATTACTATTATTTCCTTAGTTTTTAGTATCGGTTTAGTTCAATATAATCGTTTTAATCGCCGTCAGATTTTAACCAAAGCTAGGGACCAATTAATTTCTGATTTAAGATTGACACAAAGTAAGGCTCTGAGCGGAGAGAAACCATCCGATTGTGGTGTTGGTCCCCTATCTGGTCATAAGTTAGAATTTACAAGTAATAGTAATTATCAAATTACGGCCGTTTGTGATTCTGATGTTGTTGTAAGTGCGGGATTATCTTTGACCGAAGGAATAATCAAGCAAGCTGGACCTGATGAAATTTTTTTTAAAGTCTTAAGTCAGGGAATTGATGTTTCTGGGACAGTTCAAATTATTTTATCGGGTTTTAGCGAAACACAGACGGTTAGTGTTAATAGTGTTGGAGAAATAAAGTGAGATTTTTAAGACTAAACGAAGGCCAATCTGTTATAGAAGTTGTGGTTGCTTTATCTTTGGTGGCGATTGTTATTTTGGCTCTAGTAAGAGTAACGATTTCTTCTATCCAGAATTCTAGTTTTGCTAGGGATCAACAAACAGCTACCCAATATGCTCAGGAAGGGATAGAAAACGCTCGTAGGTTGAAAGAACAAAATGAAATAGAATTTTGGGGTAAAAGTGGTTCTGAAGAAGAAACGATTAATAAATTTGAAAGAACAATTACTTATACCCCGGTCACAGGAGAAGAAAATCAAAAAATGGAGATTCAGGTTGTCGTTACTTGGGAAAACACAAAAGGAACCCATCAATCTGATTTAAGTACATATTTAACTAGATGGAAATAAAAAAACAAAAAGGTTTTACTATTATTGAAATTGTAGTTGTTGTTGGTATCCTAGGTGTTATTGCTGTCATAGGAACAAACATGTTTTTTACTGTCATTAGAGGTTCTAACAAGTCTAAGAATTTGACAACGGTGAAGCAAAATGGAGAATATGCTTTATCGGTTATGGAAAGAATGATTAGAAATTCTTCAACCATCATTACTAATTCCGACGGAGATATTTGTGAAAGTGGAATGGTCAAGATTAAGATCATGGATTCTGACAAGCAAGAGACAGAGTTTGAATTTGTTGATGGTTATATTGCTTCAAATTCTTCTAGAATGACTAGCGATCAAGTAAAAGTAACTAGTGGAGTTTTTAATTGTGATAATTCAACAGGAGATTTTAATCCTAAAACAATCGTCATCGATTTTACTTTAGATCAGAATATCTCCCCTACTTCTAGGGTTGAAGAAGAGGCAAGTATTAATTTCAAAACTACCATAGAAACAAGAAATTATTAACTTACTTTTCCCTTTTGATGATAAAATCTGCCAAGCTTAAGAAGACTTCCTGAAGATTTTTATTCTTGGTGATTTTGCTAACTGTTTTTTTTGCTTTTTCAGCTAGGTCAGAAGCTAATTCTTGAGAATAGTCTAAGGCTCCAGTTTCAACAATGATTTTTCTGATGTGATTGATTTCTTCTGTATTGATATCTTCTTTTCCCCATAATTTTTTTAGGATCTTTTTTTGTTTAAGATGAGCTTTTTTTAAAGCTTGAGTAAAAAGAATAGTGTTTTTACCTTCTTTTATATCGTCACCATTTTTTTTACCAGTACTTTTTTCGTCTCCAAAGATACCCAAAATATCATCTTGTATTTGGAAAGCGATGCCTAAAGGTGTTCCATAGTCTTCAAAAATCTTTAGATCTTTTTGTTTAGCTCCAGCCAAAATAGCTCCTATTTTTAGAGGACCAATGATAGTATAGTAAGCAGTTTTGTAAGTGTGAATATCAAAGACGTCCTTTTCTTCTAGTTTTTCCCTGTATGGAAGATCGATATCAAGGATCTCGCCATAGCCTGTGTTAACCAGAAAAAAACTAAATTCGTCAATAGCTTTTGTTTTTAAATCATTTCTAAATGAAGAATTAACAACAAGTTTGGGCATTTCAAAATAAGCGATAAGCCCTGAAACAATAGCCATGCTTTTTCCATAATGATCAGCAGATCCTTTTTGATAATTTTTAAGGTGATATTCTTTATATTTTTCATGGATGGTTGGTTGGCCACGCCGTAGTTTACTTTGGTCGATAATGTCATCATGGATAAGGAGCGCTGAATGATTTAATTCAATGGCCGCCGAAATAGGAAGGAGTTCTTTATCTTCGGGTTTTTTAAAGCATTCATAGCCTAAACGGATTAAATTGCCACGGATCCTTTTTCCTCTAATAATAATATCTTTCATATTTTTCCATAATAATGGTAAAGAAGAGTTAATATTTTTAGATTCTTTGGCTTTTTTTTGAAGGAAATCTTCTAAAAAACTGTTTATTTTTTTTGTGTATGGGGAGAAATATTGTTTGAAATCCACGAGAGCATTCTATCATAGGGGTTTTAAAAAAGGAAGATAAGTCTTGACTTTGATTGGGTTTTGCCTTTAAATTTAGTTAAATGGCTTTTAGGCGATTGTTCTGTCTATTCAAAAATAACTCTTCTGCCTCCAAAGATTCAGGTCAGACTCTTTTAATTATTTTATTAGTTACTGCAGTAATTTTGACAATTGGTTTAGCCGTTGCCTCTTACTCAATTACTAATATTAAAATTTCCCGTTATGAAGAAGAATCAGCCAGAGCATTTTCAGCTGCTGAAGCTGGAATTGAAGAAGCCTTAAAATTAGGATCAGCTCCTGAAAGTGGTTTAGTTGATATCGGTGATATTACGGCTGAAGTTTCTGAGACAGTCCAAGGAGGTGGAACAGATTTTGATTTTGCTGGTTCAAAATTTGAATCAGAAGAATTGGCTAATATTTGGTTAGTAGGACATACGGATGAAGGAGCTCTAGATCCAAGTACTTACTTTCCTGCCGGTGGAAATATAACTATCTGTTGGGGGGACGATACGGTTATTGATGATAACACTCCAGCCATTGAGGCGGCTTTACTCTATCAAGATGCAGGGACCTTTAAGGTTGCCAGAGGAGCTTTTGATCCTAAGGCTGATCGAGGTAATGGTTTTGATGTCGCTGATAGTACAGGTGGTGGCAATTGTGGAGATTTAGCCTTTGCTGAAGATCTGGATTTAGTGGCTGATTTTGGTATTCCAGGTGGGGCGATTCCTTACAGTTTAAGATTAAAACTTTTTTATAATCCTGAATTAGAACCTATTGCTGTTTCGGCCAGTGGGGATTTGCCATTACAGGGTAAATGTTATGAATCACAAGCAACCATTGCCGAATCAAGTGTCAGTAGAAAAGTTCGACAATGTCAGTTTTATGAATCACCACCAGGAATTTTTGACTACGTTTTATTTTCAACAGGAGATTTAGTAAAATAACAGAAAGACTGCCCAAATGGAATTTTTCGGTTTAGATATCGGTTCCCATAAGATAAAGATTGTTCAGGTTCAAAAAAGCGGAGATAAATATCGCTTAGTGGCCTTAGGCAGTGCGCCTTCTACTCTAAAAGGAATTTTATCTGATTCTGAGAGTGACTTGACCCAATTAGCGACAATTATTAAAAAACTTCATCAGGAGACTAAGATTAAGACAAAAAACGTTGTTACTGCTTTGCCTCAGGATCAAGTTTTTACTCAAGTAATTACCTTACCTCAGCTTTCTGAAAATGAGTTAACTTCAGCTTTAAAGTGGGAAGCAGAACAATATATTCCCATTCCT
Source organism: uncultured Gammaproteobacteria bacterium (assembly GCA_964546445.1). GTDB lineage: Bacteria > Patescibacteriota > Microgenomatia > PFEM01 > JAPLYW01 > CAZJJY01. The sequence continues at coordinate 2,753 of CAZJJY010000005.1, read as the reverse complement.
CTTGCAGAAGCAACGATCTCCCATCAAATAATCGGGAGGATCAAGGAAGATGCTAAGGAAAAGATTGAAGTTCTTCTGGCCGCTGCCCCAAATCGTTTGATTGACAAAACAATTAAGGTTGTTAAATCAGCCGGTTTTAACACTGTTAGTTTAGAAACAGAAATTTTGGCTGCAGCTCGTAGTTTAGTTATCAATCCTGAAGCGGTTATGGTTATTGATTTTGGAGCTAAGGCAAGCGATATTGCTGTAGTAGAAAACAAGCAAATTATTTTTACTCGTTCGATTCCAACTGCGGGTGAAGCTTTAACAAGAGCAGTGGCCTCAAGTTTAGGGCTACAACCGGCTCAAGCAGAAGCTTACAAGAAGGCTTATGGTGTTGACCCACAGAAATTAGAAGGGAAAATGATTGAGGCAATGATTCCGGTAATTGATGTGATTATTAGAGAAATAGAAAAAATACTTAATTTTTATCGAGTAGAAAAGAAAAAGACTATTTCAAGAATTATTTTAACTGGTGGTACAGCTACTTTATCTGAGATATCTTCACTTATGGTTAAAAAATTAAATTTAGAAATTCAATTAGGCAATCCTTTTTCACAAATGTCTAAAGAGAGCTTACCCAAAAAACTTCCGACATCAGAGATTCCTTTATATGCTATTGCAACTGGTTTAGCTATGAAGGAGATAAAATGAAAAATGAAATTAACTTTCTTTCTGGTCAAAGAGCTGATTCAGAAAAAAAAGCTAAAATTTCCAGAATAGCTAAGATAGCCAGTTTTATTGTCCTAATCACCTACTTTCTAATCGTAGGAGCAGTTTTTTCTTACTGGGCTTTTTTAAATAATCAAATAGAAAAAACTTCTTCACAGATTACCTTAAAGAAAGATAAAATTGAAGATCTAAAAGAGATAGAGTCATTACAGGTTTTATTAAAACAAAGATTATCTTCTCTAAATAAATTTTTTAGAAATGATAAAAGACCTAATTTTGTTAGTTTTCTTTCTTATTTTGAAGATATTCCTCAAGGAGTAAAGATAAAAAGTTTCATGGCCGTGAATACTGGCGAATTAACAGTTTCTGGTGAGTCTTCAAATGTGGTTGCTTTGGGTGAATTTTTAGATAAGTTCAAGGAAGATGGAACAAATTCTTTGTTTTCAAATGTCACTTTGTCAACTTTAGATAGACAAGAGAATGGTTCTTATATGTTTGTTATTTTTTTAGAAGCAAAAGATAATGTTTAATATAAACTTAAAAGAAAACAAAATATTTTTAATTCCAGTAGTTATTTTATTTTTAATTTTGTTGGCCAGTCTTACTGTTCTTAGGCCTAAAATTTCAGATATTTTTAAAGCTAGGAGAGAACTTAATTCTAATAGAAGACAATTAACAATTTTAACTGAAAAGTTGTCTACCTTGGAAGGATTAGCAGGAGTTGAGCTTAATGAAAAGGTTGATGATGTCTTAAGAGTTTTACCGATAGAAAAAGATGTTGCTAAAAACCTTTTTGTTTTGAAAAGACTAGCTTTGGATTCAGGTTTAGTTTTTAGTGGAATGAATTTGAGTGAGGTTGGTGAAATATCTACAGGGGCAGCAAAGCCAAAGCTTGTTGGAGGAGCAATTTTACCTTCTTTAGCTTTTGATGTATTAGTAATAGGTACTCAAGATAAAATAAAGAATTTTTTGGTTAATTTAAAAAGTGTGTCTCCTTTAATGAAAGTTGTTCAATTATCTACTACTCAGAGGAAAGAAAATGTTCCTGAGAGTACTGTCCTTATAGAATCTTTCTATCTTCCCCTCCCTAAGACAATTGGTAAATTAGTAGTTCCAATTACTCCTATTAGTAGAGAAGAAGAAAATGTTTTAGTTAAGATTTCTGAATTTAAAATTTTTAAAGATGAAGAAGAATTTTATTTTGCCACTGGTATTAAAGGAAACCCTTTTTCTTTTTAAGAAACGTTAATTCTGATTCTCTTTTTTTCTTTAATGGCTTTTATTTTAACAAGTTCTCTGAGGGCTCTGATTGTTTTACCTTCTTTACCAATAACAATTTTAATATCTTCTGGGTTAACTTTAAGTTCGAGGACTAATTCATTTCCTTCCCCATCTTGATTCTCTTGGATACTGACATCTTCAGGGGAATTAACAATAGCTTTGACTAAAAATTCAAGAAGTTTTTTCATTTTTTATTAGATCTTTAACTGCTTGTGTTAATTGAGCTCCTTGCTTGACCCATTTATCAAATAATTTCTGGTCAATTTTTACAGTTGGCGGTTTTGTTTTTGGATCATAAAATCCGATGGTATCTAAAATTTTTCCGTTTCTTTTATTTTTTGATTCAATAGCAACAATCCTAAAAGAAGGTCTTTTTTTAGCACCAGTTTTGGAAAGTCTAATTTTAACCATAGTTTAAATATTTTACTTTTTTAGGTTCAATTTTTCAAGAGCCATTTTAGCCGCCTCCTGTTCAGCCTTTTGCTTGCTCTTGCCAACTCCAGTAGCAATTAAGCCACTTTTGGGGTCATAAACATTGATAGTAAATATTTTATTATGTTCTGGGCCCTTTTCATTGGTTATTTTATAAACAGGTGATTTTTTCTTTTGAGCTTGAAGTTTTTCTTGTAAAAGGCTTTTGTAATCTTTAAAGTTTCCCAAGGCAACGAATTTTTTTAGAAGATCTTCAAAATTATTTTTAATAAATATTTCAATTGCTTCAATTCCTTGGTCGATAAAAATAGCTCCAATAACAGCTTCTA
>CAZJJY010000004.1:6378-27452 GCA_964546445.1 uncultured Gammaproteobacteria bacterium | reverse complement strand
ATGAAGATGCTGAACCTACAGCAACCCCAACGCCTAAGGCTAAAGTAACTCCACCAGCTACACCTTACGTAGAAATAAAAGATACCCCAACTGGATTTTTAAGAGTTAGAGAGGATTCTTCTACAGATTCCGAAGAATTAATTAAAGTTGATCCAGGTGATTTTTTCCCATATATTGAAGAAGAAAATGGTTGGTATAAGATTGAATATGAAGATGGTGAAGAGGGTTGGATTTCAGGTGTCTACGCTGATTTAGTTGAATAACTTCTTAGAAATCTTTCCAGAAAAATTTTGTAGCGTTAAATCCAAGAGAAAATTAAAAAGTTTTAATCTTTCTGGTCGGTTTGTCCTGCCATAAACATTTTGATGGCTTTTGGTCTTACTTTTTGAGCCCGATAAAACTGTTCGATTAATTCTTTTACGGGCTGGACATCTTTTGCTGTTAATTTACTAAAATCATCTCCAAGGGTTAAACAAGAATATCTGGAAATACTTTTAAATTGAGCTTCTTTAAGTTTTTGTTTATCTTTTTCAAAAATAGAGGTTGAGAAATACATATCAGGATCGGTTTTTATAAATTTACCAACCAATCTGATATTATCCTTAATGCTCCCTAGATAATTATTTACAAAGTATTTGTTAATTAATTTACTGACTATATTGTTAGGTAAATTAGGGAGCCCACTATCCTTACTGATGCGGATGATATTAGCAACACCGATGCTGGCATTCCACGGAGCGCCACAAGCAAGAACCTTTAAGCCATTTTTTTTAAATATTTCCATTGTTCTGTGGGTGAGATATTGTTTTTCTTCTTGGCCAATTTCTTTAACCAAATAAAGGCTTGACATAAAATCTGATTTAACCCAGTCAAATCCCCAATCTTTAATTTTTTGGGCGACTTCTCCTAAATAATCAATAGCTTCTTCCTTTCTTAAATCTAGCAAATAATGTTTTTTGACAAAGGCGGTGTCTTTAAACCAGTAAGAAACAGGCTTACCATGGCTTTCTATAAACCAATCAGGATGAGCTTTAGCCAACTCCGAATTTCTTTCGACATGAAGAGGGGCGAGCCACAGTCCAGGTTTTATGTCATTTTCTTTTATTAGTTTTGTTGCTTCTTTAAGTCCATTAGGAAACTTTTGTTTGTCAACCGAAAGCCAGTCACCAACTTTAGTAGCCCAGCTATCATCAATAATAAAAACTGTGGGGTGGATATTTAGTTCATTGAAGGCTTTAACTTGTTTTTCGATAAAAGGAAAACTGACCTTGTTTCCAGCTCCCATCCAGGTACAATAAATAATTTCTGGAGTTTCTGTCCTTGGTTTTTCAATCCATTCTTTTTTTGGTTCACATTGAACAAGTTCAGGGGAGGTGACACGTGGTATGTTTCTCTTTTTAGTATTTTTAGGAGTCCAAGATCCACCACGACTGATTTCTTTAACCGATTCATTACTAATTATTCGACCATCTTCGGTTGTAATACCTTCATCTTCGGTTGTAATACCTTGGTCTTGATTAACTTCACTATTACGTTCTGCCATATCTCGTGGGATTTTATCCTTTTTCTTCTTTTTTGTCAAAATAGTATATAATTATTTTATGAATTTATCAGTAGGGATTCACTTTTTACTGTCCCAACTTTTGATTTCTACTTCAAAGTAAAGATACCTAAACCTAAAAAAGAGAGAATAATCATTGAAAGAGATAAGTTAGATAGGATTCTGTTTATAATGATATTTGCATATTAAATTATGAAATTGATTTAATTGTTTATTTCACCTAAAATTAATTATGGCTGAAACAACATCTGAAATTGTAAAATCATGGAGATATCACCCTGTTGATGAAATTACAAGAAATTCTTTAGATAATCCAAAGGTGATTAAGGGTCGTAGCGGTATAATTGCTTTTGGTACTGATAAAGGTATTGGCTATAAGCCTGTTAATGAAGATGCTGTTTATATCAATACAATGGTAAATGTTTTTGCTTCGATAGACGGTATGGGTGGTATGGGTAATGGTGGAAAAGCTGCTCATATTTTAGCTCAGGAAATTCAAATGGGCGTTAAAAGGAAACTTAAAATGCGAGGGATAATATCAAATGCGAGTAAAGAAATGCGTAGACATGGTATTGAAAAAGGAGGTGCTTGCTATATTTTTGGCCATATTAGGAAAAATGTTTTAAATGTTTTCCAAGCTGGGGATGTAAAATTAATCGTTATTGACAGAGAGGGTAATGTGCGTTTCGAAACGCAAGATGAAAATAAAGAAGATGAAAGAAATAAGGTTTTAAATTCTGTTCAAGGGATAAATTCGGGAGAGATAACCGAAAATAAAGTAAGGTTAAATATTGGTGATAAAATTGTCGTTGCCTCAGACGGTCTTTGGGATAATTATGAGCCACAACAAATTGCTAAGTATGTTTATAATAAGAATGTTAAGCAATCAATAGATGGTATTAACGAGGCTGTTAAGAGCAAAATGAAATCTGAGAGCAAAACGAGATCTAGAAGAGGTAAATGTGACAATATCAATGTTATTATTTATGACATTAAAAGATTTTCTCATTCATCTAGATAACTAATCTAAACCTCATTTATGCTAAAATATACCTATGCCATCTATAAAAATTGGGATTGTCGGTCTTCCAAATGTAGGTAAATCTACATTGTTTAATGCTCTATTAAAAAAGCAAGTTGCTTTTGTGGCTAATTATCCTTTTTGTACTATTGAGCCTAATGTAGGGGTGGTAGAAGTGCCTGATAAAAGATTGCCTGTCTTAGCTAAGATTGTTAAAACAGAAAAGATTATTCCAGCCACAGTTGAGTTTTATGATATTGCTGGTTTGATTAAAGGAGCTTCTGAAGGTGAAGGTTTGGGTAATCAATTTTTAGCTCATATTAGAGAAGTTTCTGTTATTTTACATATTGTGCGGATGTTTGAGGATGAAGATGTTGTTCATGTTGATAAAGTTAATCCTTTATCTGATATAGAAACAATTGAGGCAGAATTAATTTTGGCTGATTTAGCTACTTTAGATAAACAAAAAGAACCTCGAGTAAGTACCAATCAGGAAGACAAATTGAGATTTGAAGTTATTGGAAAGTTAAAAGAAGCTTTAGGTAAAGGAATTCTAGCTAAAGATGTTGATTTGTCTTCAGATGAGAAAGATTTAATTTCTTCTTTAGGCTTATTGACTCTCAAGCCTGTTTTATATATTTTCAATATTTCTGAAAGACAGCTTGCTGATTTAGAGAATATTAAGAAGGAAATAGAAAAAATTGTTCCTGCTGGTAATTTTTTGATTTTTTCAGCTAAATTTGAAAATGAATTATTAAGCTTAACGGAAAAAGAACAGAAAGATTATTTAAAGGAATATAATTTAGAAGATATTGGTTTAAATCGTTTAATTAAAAAGAGCTATTCTTTCTTAGGGTTAATTTCCTTTTTAACGGCTGGAGAAAAGGAAGCTCGAGCTTGGACAATTAAAAAGGGTACTTTGGCTCCTCAAGCAGCCGGAGTTATTCATACTGATTTTGAAAAGAAATTTATTAAAGCTGATATTATTCCTTTTGATGATTTTGTCGAGTATGGAGGTTGGATTAAGGCTAGAGAGTTAGGTAGGGTTAAAACTATGGGTAAAGATTATAATGTTAGTGATGGAGATGTGATTGAGTTTAAGATTGGAACCTAAATGGTTGGGTTTACCCCGTAAAGAATAAAGACAATTAAGATTCCCCAGATAATAACTGTTGTTAAGAGAGGTTTATCAGATAAAAGAACTTTTTCTGGAGCTTCTGCTTTTTTGCCCATGTAGACAATGGTCACATATCTCATAATGCCGTAGATAACGAAAGGAATGGTAATCATGAGCCATTTATCAATACCAGCCAAGGTTAAAGGAAGTTTTAGAAGAATCGGTGATGTTTTCTCAATAATAACTGGTTGAGGAGCAAAAAAGGTAAACAAAGCATAACCCAACCAAGTACTATTGGCAAACATGGATAAATAAGCGTCTAAGAGATCATTGGTGTAGAAACTTAAGGTTTGACGATGAGCAGGAGCACTTTTTTGTAAAACAGCCAATTCAGCCCTTCTTTTACCAGCGGCTAAGAATAGAGCTAAAGAAACAACACAAAGCAAGAACCAGACGTTCATATGAACATTAAGAACAAAAGCTCCAGCGTAGACTCTTAAGATAAAACCACTAGCGATAACCAGAATATCTAAAATAATAATCTTTTTTAGATAAAAGGTATAACCAATTTGTAAGACAAAATATAAGAGTAAGGTTAGAAAGAAAAAGATACCTAAAGAAAAAGATAAGGATAAAGAAAGGAAAATACCTAGGGTGGCGATAAATAAAGCGGCTGGAATAGGTAATTTACCTGAAGCAATCGGCCTTTTCTTTTTTATGGGGTGTAATCTATCTTTAGGGAGATCAATGATATCGTTGATAAGATAGATAGCAGAGGTCATGATCGAGAAGATAAAAACTGCGTAAAGACTGGTAATAAGACTTTGGGTTATAAAAAGGCCGCCTGAGAAAACTAAGGGAGCAAGAATACTTAAGTTCTTGAGCGTTTGCCTTGGTCTGATCGATTTAAATAGGTTGAAAAGAAATTGAACCATAATAGTAAACTACCAATAATGACTATTAACATAACGATTGTATAGAATTTTTGCAAACTTCGCAAATTTAAGGCAAGAAATCCTAAGATTCCGGTAATAAACCAGTAGAATAATGCGGCCCTTCTTTTACCCCAATGAAGTCCATCTAAAAGCTTATGATGGAGATGTTCACGATCACCCCAAACCGGTGAACGTCCAGCCATAATTCTTCTGGTTATTGAATACATGGCATCGATAAAAGGAATTCCTAGAACAACTAAAAGAGTTCCAATTTTGGTTGTTGATAAAATAGCCAGAGTCGCGAGCATAAAACCAGCCAAAGCTCCTCCGCCATAACCGGGCATAATCTTTTGCGGAAAGAAATTGTAGGGTAGGAATCCCAAAAAAGCTCCAGCCGTAATAGCAGCCAAGATGGTTATTGGCCATTGGGTGATATCAGCTGAAAATCTGAAGCTTAGAAAGGCAATGGTTAAGGCGGCAATGACCACAATTCCTGGTAGTTGTCCATCAAAGCCAGAGGACCAATTGGTAATATTAGATAAAAAGCTGATCCAGAGAATGGCAAAGATAATGGCCAAAAGTTGGCTAAAATGAATAATATCTCCACCTAAAGGGTTGGTAATAAAAAATATTTTAACTCCTGAGAAAACAGTTATCCCAGCGGCTAAGATACAACCAACTAACCTAATATAAGGATTAATGTCATATTTGTCATCTAAGATGCCTAAGATAAGAAAGATGGTTGCTCCGCCTAAAATACCTAAAAGATATCTATCAGGAGGAAGAAAGATAAGACTGGCAACAATCAAAGATACCCAAATAGGAATAACTCCAGCTCGAGGAATAATTTTTTTATGTAATTTGGCGGGATGCTTCCTTTTTTTAGGATCATCAACTAGGCCGAATTTCCAAGCGAGTTTAATGGTTAAGGGGGTAACAATTAAAGAAACTAGAGCAGCAATTAGGAGTGGATTAATAATTAAGCTTCTGGTTAAAAAGTCCATTATATTACTAGTCTAACTATTTGAACTAAAGTAATTAATGATAAAAAGTTAAATAACAAAATACAAATAATAAGGATTTGTCTTATCAAAAGTTCTTTCTTTTCGATAAAAGAAAGTAAAATAGAGTTGAGAATAAAAACGGCTAAGTTAGCTAAAGGGAGAATAAAGAGATAAAGAGGATGAGCTAATTGTTCTTCACCCCAAGGTCTGGAATAAAACAGAGGGACTTGAGAAGGCAAAAAGGATAAAGAAAAAAGAATGATTAAGGCTTGAACAAGAATAAGAATAAAAGATAATTTTAAAAGTTGTTTTAATCCTTTATTTTCTTGTTCAGGGATTATTTTTAATCCTTTAATTATTGGATTACGCACGTAGTTATTTTATCATAATCTGGAGATCTTTGGGATATGATAGAAAATTTTATTTTTACCAATTACTTTATATAGAGTATAGTCATAATCTAAGATAGTCTCTAGTTCTTCAAAACTTCTTTTTTCATCGCCAGTGACCACAATCCAGCGAGGAGGATTTTGAGATAAACTTAAAATAGTTTCTTCATGTCCGTTGAAGTCGATGATATGGTAGGAGACGGTGTATTTACCAATTGGGAGTCTCTTGGAAAGACTATAGATTGAAGGTTGAGTACCCCAAATAAAGAACTTTTCTTTCTTATCGGTATGATTACGAATAAATTCGGCTGTTTGGTAAATATCTTCGGTCTGTTGACCAAAATATTTAAAATAATCCTCTTTTGTTTTTTGCCCAAGAATATATTTGTAAAAATTATTGAAATAAGGAACATTATCGTAATACCAGAATTTAAAACCCCAAAAGGCTAATCCACCGGTAATAAGAAAAATAACCGGAACAATTTTAAGCCATTTCTTATTCTTTTGGTAAAAAAGAAAGGCAAAGGATAAAGATAGAGCAGGAATGGCTTGAATTAAGTAGTGCGGATAAGGGCGAGAAGAAAGTAAGGCTGCGAATAAAGAAAAGGCAAACCACAAAACAATGAATTTGGTCGTTAAAGATATTTTATCTTTTAAAACGTAAACAGCTAAGGTGATAATAGCAACAATTAAAAATCTACTAATAATCAAAGTCGGCAAACCACTTGTGGTTGGAGCTGCTCCTGTCCAGGAGGAAAGATAGGGTAGATTTTGTAATAAGGCACTTTTTAGGTAATCGCCTAAGGCATTTCGTTGGGCAAAATAAATAATGGTCACGAGGATTGGTAAAAAGAAACCTAAGGAAGCAGAGGTAATATTTAAAAAAGTAGCCTTAAGGTTCTTTTTGGTTATCAGGATTATTCCTAAGGCGACGAGGACTAAGAAATCAAAAAGAGCTGGAACCTTAAAGAGAAAGGCGAAGGAAAAAAGGATTCCCGATAAAAGCCATATTAATAGAGATATTTTATTTGTTTTATTTTTACCAATGGAATTAAAAACAAGATAAAAACCACCAATAATAGGAAAAAGCATAAAATTTTCAGCATTGGCAATATTGCCCTCAAACATGGGTAAGCTAATTAAAATGGCAAAGATAATATTAGGTAAGATAGTTAGCCAACAACTCTTTTGGTTAAAAATACGCTTGGTTAATTTATAAAAAAGAATAATGGTAGCGAAGCTCCAAAAGAAGAACATTAATCTATAGATAAAGAAACTACCCGATATTCCACCCAGGATATAAATTAAGGGAGGTTTGTTATCATGAATTTCTCGATATAAGACCAGGCCCTTTTTAAAAGCTTGACCTAGAGTAAGGTAAATACCTTCATCAGCATAGGCGAAAGGTTCAAATAAAGAAGGAATCCTTAAAAAAAAGACGATAATTAAGAGTAAAACAAACCAGGAAGCTGAGAAAAACTTTTTGACCGTTTTTTTATTCATAGGCAACTCCTCTTAATAATAGCAAACTTAAAAATAAGTTTAAAGTTTTTCGGTAACTTTATATTCTAATCTTTTACCCAGCATAAGTCTTGTTTGTGATTCGATAGCTGGTAAGACAGCCATAAATAGGGCAGCTACGGGCATAAGTATCCATTGAATAATTTCCAAGAAACCAAAACCACGATGAACTTCATCTTTTGGTGGTTTAGGACGGATGGCGCGGTCAACAGCGATCATGATAATTAAGAATAAAAGACAGATATTTAGAACCCATTGAGCAATTTTAGGGAGATTATAGCTTAGAGCTGTTTGTTGAAAGAAAGGGTTGATCAAAGCCGGGGCCCAAGCTCCGAGAGTAAGTAAAAACCAGTTAGTCGCCCAGAGAAGATGACTTTCGGTAACCTTGTAAACTCTAAAAAATCTAACCAATGGAGGAATTTCTTTATGTTGGATGGCTTTTTGAATAGCATAAGGGATGTCGGTTGCTCCCCAAGCATGTCTTTTACATTGTTCATATCTATTTTTTAGAGCGCTGAAGTGAGTTTTTCCTTCGGGGGCATCAATACTGGTTGGGAGAAAGATTGGCTCAACTTCAACTTTTCCTTCTTTTTCAAAGAAAGATTGTAAAAAGATATGCCAATCTTCAGGGATAATATCAGTGTCCCAATAACCAACTTCATCTAAGAGTTTTAAGGAAGTTGAATAGGTAGAATAATTAAAAAACAATCCATCTGGTTCTTGAATATTGGCTAAATAACCAACGTTACTTAGTGTCCCGATGATTCTTATAAAAGCAGGGACTTTCCAAAAGTTGTTATGCCAACAGATTGGTGATTGCCAAAATCTTAGATAACGGTTTTTATCAGTAGTGAAGTTATAAGTTAAGGCGGAGAAATAACCAGGATTAATTCGGGCATCGGCATCACAACTGGTGATGGTGATATTATTAATGTCTAAACTTTCTTTATCGACTAAAATATTTTTTATTTTTTTAGCTGCCCAGGCTTCATTAGCGGCTTTTCCTCTAATTTCACCCACAATTCCGTCTGGATGCATAATGGCTTCGAGTCGACCAAATTTTCCTTTGAATCTTTTCAGTAGTTCTTGAGCTCTTTTGTCAGACCCTTCTGCTCTCCCTTCCATAGCGAGAGCAATGACTAATTGTTCTTTAGAAATATTTTTCTGTTTAGTTAGTCTTTCTAAGGTAGCGGCAATGATTTCTACGGATTCATTATAGTTAGGGATAACGATAACATGTTTAATTTTATTCCAAGACAAAGAGTCACCGTTTTTTTCTTCTAAATACTTCTTTTTCCAATCAGTTTTTTCGCTACGACGAATTTTGACATAACCTCTGATCCCTAGAATACCGCTTTGAAAAGAACGATAAAGCCAGAAGACTAAAAAGGCGATGGTGAAATAAGCGACAACTCGAGGAATAAAAAAAGCTCCCCAAATAGGGAAAAGAATAACCAACCAGGTAATTGAACCTGGTAGCATTTCCAAAAATCTTTGTAATTTATAATTTGTTTTAACTTTTTCTTTAGCCATTTTAAATGCCAAATAAATTTTTGGTATTTTTATTTAATATGGGAATCAATTTACTAAAGGAGAGTTGTTTTAACTCAGCTATGAATTCCGCAGTTATTTTAACATTTTTAGGTTCGTTTCTCAAACCACGAAAAGGCTCAGGAGTTAGAAAAGGGCAATCAGTTTCAATAAGAATTCTATCTATAGGAGTAGCTTTGACTATTTCTTGTAAATCCTGAGCATTTTTAAAAGTAATATTACCGTCAAAGCCAATATAAAATCCTAAGTCTAAAACCTCTTTTAGGAATTTTTTATCTCCAGAAAAACAATGGATAACCCCCTTGCCTTTAAAATCTTTAATTATCCTTAATAAGTCATCATGTGATTCTCGATTATGAATAATAACTGGAAGTTTAATCTCTTGAGCAAATTCAAGCTGGGCCTTAAAAACTTCTTTTTGTTTGTTTTTAGTTTCTGGGTTTAAATCTTTTCTAAATTTTCCTTGATCAAAAGAATAATAATCCAATCCACATTCACCAATGGCGATAACTTTGTCTTTCTTAACCAATGATTTCAGAAATTTAATTAATTCAGGAATATCTTTTACTTCTTCAGCGTCATGAGGGTGGATACCAACGGCAGCGTAAATATTTTTATTTTTTTTAGCTAGTTCTGTTGAATTTAAGCAAGCTTGTTTATGAGAACCGACATTAATAACTTTAATGTCTAACTCTTCAAGTTCTTTTATTATCTTTTCTCGATCTTTATCAAATTGAGAAAAGTCCAGATGAGCGTGAGTATCAATTAAATTAAAGACCGTGAGCTCCTTTGATAATAATTTCATTATTTTGTTTTATGATATTAACTTTAAAACTAGCTTTTTTAAGAATCTTTGTAATCGAAGAAAGTTTGTTGCGAGGGTTAGTTTTGGGTGTTTTGTGATACTCAATGATAATGTTTTTAACTAAATGAAGTTTTAATGATATCTCTTTGATAATTTCGTTTTCAGCCCCTTCAGCATCAATTTTTAAAAGATCAACTGGTTTAGTTAGAAATTTAGAAAGAGTAACAGTTTTAACTAAAATTGATTGTGGAGGATTTTTACTTGCCCAAATATTTTTAGTTAAAGAATCTCCCCAAGTCCAAGGAGTTTGACTGATGTTATCAACATAAAAAGGTTTTTCTCCATTTTTTCGGCTGGCAGCAGCCTCAACAACGGTGACTTCTTTAAGATGATTAGCCTTAAGATTTGATCTTAATATTTTGGTTGTTTGAGGATTAGGTTCAAAGACAATTATTTTTGCTTGAGGGTATTTGTTTTTGAAGTAAATTGTAGCTAAACCAATATGGGCTCCGACGTCGATAATGAAAGGGTGATTATTTTCTAAACAAGCCTTATATTCTTCTTTTTTAAAAATGTTATGCCACAGTATTTCAAACTCTTCTTGGTTAGCAAAATAGAATGAAAATCCATTGCGTTTAAGATTTTTAATTTTCATTTTAGACGTGGGAAAAGTGACTTTTCTGATTTTATCTTAGGCTCTTTAAATTGTTCCTTTATCTTTGAGGATGTTTCAGGTAAGAATGGTTGGAGTTCGTAAGCGATTTGCCTAATATTATCAATAGCTTCTTGAAGAACAGTTTTTAATTCTTTTTCTTCTTTAATCTTCCAAGGAGCTTTTTTATCTAGGTAACAATCTAAGCTACGAATTTCTTCCCAGATACTTTTAATGACACTATCAAATTTAAAACTATTGAGATCTTTCTTGTATTCTTCTGATAATTCAGTTTTAGAATCTTTAAATTCAAAAGATGATCTTTCACAAAGTTTGGCTACTCTGGCAATTAGGTTACCTAGACCATTGGCTAAATCAGCATTATAAACTTCTTTAAATCTCTGAATAGAAAAATCACCATCAGAATAAGCAGGGATTTCTCTTAAAAGATAATATCTAACAGTATCAACTCCATATTCTTCTGTTAACTTTTTTGGGTCAACAACATTACCTAAAGATTTGCTTATCTTTTTTCCATTAATGGTGATATAACCATGAATAAAGATTTCTTTTGGTAGAGAGAGACCAGCGCTCTCAAGCATGGCTGGCCAATAGATAGCATGAAAGCGGCTGATTCCTTTACCGATAAAGTGAATATCAGTTGGCCAATGTTTTTTGAATAGTGGTCCATTATTTTGCCAATCTAAGGCGGTAATATAATTAGCCAAAGCATCAAACCAAACATAGATAATTTGTTCAGGATCGTTGGGGACAGGGATACCCCAATTATGAGCTCTTTTTTTAGAACGAGATATACTAAAATCTTCTAATCCGCGTTCAATAAAAGCCAAAACTTCATTTTTGCGAGTTTTTGGAGTAATTTTTATTTTATCTTTACTAATTAAATCTTTTAAGAAGTCTTGATATTTAGATAACTTGAAAAAGTAATTTTCTTCTTCAACAATTTCAGGCTTGGTATTATGTTCTGGGCATTTACCATCAACTAAGTCTTTTTTGGTATAAAAAGATTCACAGCCAACGCAATAAAGCCCCTTATATTTCTTTTTATAAATGTCTTCTTTCTTACAAGATAACCAAAGCTTTTGTGCCCCCTCAATATGACGTTTTTCTGTTGTTTTTATAAAATCATCAAAAGTAAGATTCAGAGTTTCTTTAAGATCTTCGAACTTTTTAGCATTTTTGTCAACTAATTCTTTTGTCGATATATTCTGTTCTTCTGCAGTTTGAACATTTTTCAAGCTATTTTCATCGCTTCCGGTTAGAAAAAAGACATCTTTATTCAATAGGCGTTGGAACCGAGCGATAACATCAGCCTGCACAATCTCTAGTGCATAGCCGACATGTGGCCCAGCATTTACATAAGGAATAGCTGTGGTTAGATAAAATTTGTTTGCCATGGCAATATTTTAACTTAAAAAGGTTCTTTTTTGAAGGAGAAATAGCTTTATTTATGTTAAAATTGGGAAATATGAAGAAGATTTATGTCGAAATATTTCAAAAAGCAATTCCTTTTTTAAAAAAGGGGAAAAACAAAGATTTTGTTAAACATACAAAATGGGTAATCAAAAGCATGGAGATGTTGTTAAAAAAGGAAAAAGGTGATGAAGATATTTTAATGCCAGCAGCGATTTTGCATGATATAGGTTGGGCAAAGGTGCCGTTAGACTTACAAAGAGTGAAAAATAAGTCCAAAGCTAAAAAAGCCTTGGAGTTGCATCTAAAATATTGCTCTCCAATTGCTAAATCTATTTTGGATGGTTTTAATTATGATCAATTAAAAACAAGAAAAATAATTGATATTATGGTTGCTCATAAATTCAAAAATCCTCGCGACTTAAGTAAAAGACTACTTATTGATGCCGATAGTTTATCTGATGTTTTTAAGGAAGCTTTTTATGAAGATGTAAAACAATATAAAGTAACTTCTAAAGAACTTTATAACTTCAGAAAAGCAAATAAATTTTATACAAAAACAGCGAAAATAATTTTTGATAAAGAATTAGAGAAAAGAAGGAAGGAAATTAATTTTTCTAAATAAGTGATTTTTATTTTTTATTAAAAACTTGTGTTATTTTCTTAGCCCATTTATCGGCCCACTCGTCGGCTTGTATTTTTTTAAAAGCAACTTCAAAACCTTTTTCTTTTTTCATCTCTCTAGCGATAGAAGCAACGGTAGTACTTGAAACGGATAAGTAATCTTTAATATGGGCGTATGTCTTTTTCTTTTTTAGAAGATAAGCAATGGCCAGTCTTCTGGAGATGGCTTCTCTTTCATTATTGCCTAAAAAACTTTCTAAAAATTCTTTGACTTCTTGAGGGTTTTTAATATCAGCAATAACCTTATAAAGAAGGTCAAAAACTTGTTTTTTAACTTTTGGCGTTAATTTCTTTTTAGAAATTTGCATTTCTTTAATTGATTAAATTGGGCAGTAGGAAAATAATAAAGAAAGTTCTTGCTCTGTCTATTTAATTAAATCATCGGGGTTTATTTTTGTCAATCGTTTGTTTTTCGACTGAAGTGAACTAAAAGTAGGAAAAAGATAATTGTTAGAAGACCAATATTTAATGCATTACCGATTTTGAAATAATGAAAAATTAGTAGGAAAATAAACCAAACAGCAGTAACAATTCCCATCTTACTATTAGCGAAAGCTAGGGCGAGAGTAAAAAAGGCGGCCAAGAAAAGCAAGATGTAAAAAATAAAGATTAGAAGATTTGTTTCTGGAGGATAGGTGTAGATAAACCATCCCCAAATTCCCCAAAATATTACAGCAAAAAGCAAAGGAGGTAGGAAGTTTTTCCTTCTTTTAATTTTGTTTTTTAGCTTCTTACTCACGGTTCAATTGTACACCAACTGATGCTATAATCAAATGCATTATGGTTCGCGATTTTTATCTTCTATTTGCTTTATTGGTTTTGGTTTTAGGGGTAGCTGTTTTTTTCATATTAAAAAAGATTTCAGAGGTGAAAGAATTAGCTAAGCCTGATGAGACTTTAAAAGATTGGTTGAAAAGTCAACAAGAATCAAGCCATATTATGTCACGGGCAATTAATGAAAGATTAGATAATACCGCTCGGGTTATTAGTCAGGTACAAAGAAATATTGGTGAAATGTCAGAAATTGGTCGGGGAATGAAAGATATTCAAGAGTTTTTAAGTTCTCCTAAGCTAAGAGGTAATATTGGTGAACAAGTTCTAAAAGATTTACTGACCCAAATGTTGCCTAAAAAATCATTTTTTTTACAACATAGTTTTAAATCTGGGGTGATGGTTGATGCAGCTATTAAAACTTCAGCTGGGATAATTCCAGTCGACTCTAAATTTCCAATGGATAATTTTAGAAAAATGACTTCAGCTAAAAATGAAAAAGAAAAGAAAGATGCTGAAAAGACTTTTGTTAAAGATGTTAAAAAACATATCAATGATATTTCTTCTAAATATATTTTGACTGAAGAAGGAACAATTGATTATGCTTTAATGTATCTTCCTTCAGAGAGTGTTTACTACGAAGTTGTGAACAATGTTGATCTTTTTGAATACGGTACTAAGAAAAGAGTTTTGCCTGTTTCTCCAACGACTTTTTATGCTTATCTAAGGGCGATTTTAATGAGTTTCGAAGGACAAAAAATTGAAAAAAAGGCCCAGGTGATTTTATCATCTATCAGAGCGGTTCATAAAGATTATAGTAAAGTAGAAGATAATCTTTCGGTTTTGTCACGTCATTTACAGAATGCCTATAATCAAATGAATAACGTAATCTCTGGTTTTACTCAACTTGGACAGAAACTTTCTTCAACTCAATCTTTGGGTGAGGGTGTAGAAGAAGAAGCCAAAAAAATAAAATAGAATGTCTGAAGATAAAAAGAAACTAAACAAAGCTCAAAAAACAGCTATTTGTTATGGCGATGGCCCTCTTTTGATTATTGCTGGGGCAGGAACCGGTAAAACAACAGTTATTACCGAAAGAATAAAATATTTAATCTCTTCTGAAAAAGCCAAAACAACAGAAATTCTAGCTTTGACTTTTACCGATAAAGCCGCTCGGGAAATGGAAGAAAGAATCGATATAGCTTTGCCTTACGGTTATTCTGATATGTGGGTTTCCACTTTCCACTCTTTTTGTGATCGAGTTTTACGTCAAGAAGGAATTCACATTGGGATAAATCCTGATTATAAATTAATGACCGGAGCAGAGACAATCCAATTTTTAATCAAAAACATTTTTAAATTTAAATTAAAATATTTTAGGCCTTTAGGTAATCCCACTAAATTTATTTCAGGAATGCTGCAACATTTTTCTAGATTAAAAGATGAAGACATATCTTGTGATGAATATTTAAATTGGGTTAAAAAGCAACAGAAGAAGAAAGGCAAAACTAAAGAAGAAGAACAAGAAATAGGTAAGTTTCAAGAATTGGCTTTAGCTTACAAAACCTATGAAGATTTAAAAACCAAAGAAGGTTTTTTTGATTTTGCTGATTTAATTTCTAAAACTTTAGAACTTTTTAGAAAAAGAAAGAATGTCTTACATACTTATCAAAAACAGTTTAGTTATATTTTAGTTGATGAGTTTCAAGATACCAACTATGCTCAAAATCAATTGGCCATCTTACTTGCTGGTAAAAAACAAAATATTACTGTTTCTTGTGATGATGATCAAAGTATCTACAGGTTCAGAGGGGCAGCTATTTCAAACGTTATTCAGTTTAGGAAAAACCATCCTAAGACAAAGATAGTTGTTCTTAAAGAAAATTATCGATCTTCACAATTAATCTTAGATCATGCTTATAAACTTATCCAAAACAACAATCCAGATAGATTGGAAGTTAAAGAAAAGATTGATAAACATCTTTTGGCTGTTCGAAATGTTAAACAATCTCCCATTGATCTTATTTATGCTGATCGGGTAGAAAACGAAGCAGATAGTGTTGCTTTGAAGGTTAAAGACCTTTCTAAAGAATATGAATATTCTGATTTTGCTATTTTAGTTAGGGCTAATAATCATGCTGAGCCTTTTATCCGTGCTTTTGCTCGTCATGGCATTCCTTGTCAATTTTTAGGACCGGGACAACTTTTTCGTCAAGCAGAAGTGAAAGATCTTATTGCCTATCTTAAAATTTTATATAATTTTGAAGATAACGTAGCTTTGTTTAGAGTTTTATCGATGGACTCATTTAATGTTTTTCCCCGTGATTTAGCCGCCCTAAATAATTTTGCCAGACGACAGAATTTCTCTTTGTTTGAATCTTGTGAAGAAGTTGATAAGCTTTTTGTTGGCCAAAAAACAAAAGAACAAATTAATAGTTTTGTAAAGATGGTCCATCGTCATCTTGGTCTTTTAAATAAAGAGACAGCCGGACAGATTCTTTATTACTTTTTACAAGATACGGGTTTATTAAAAAAACTAGCTGAATATAAAAGTGTTAGAGAAGAGAAGATGGCTCAAAATATTGCCAAGTTCTTTGATAGGCTACGCAGTTATGAAGTCGATCATGAAGATGCAACTGTTCTAGCAGTTGTTGATTGGATCAATCTTTCAATGAATTTGGGAGAATCTCCTTCGGCTAACAATTTTGATTGGACAGAAGAAAACAAAGTTAATATTTTGACTGTTCACTCTTCTAAAGGTTTGGAATTTCCCGTTGTCTTTTTAATTAATTTAGTTCAAGCTCGTTTTCCAACCCAGGAAAGAAGAGAGCAGATTCCTATTCCTGATCAACTAATTAAAGAAATACTTCCTTCTGGTAATTATCATGAGCAAGAAGAACGTCGTCTTTTTTATGTCGGGATGACAAGAGCGAGAGATAAATTAATTTTCTCTTTAGCTAATTATTATGGTGAAGGTAAAAGAGAAAAAAAGATTTCTCCTTTTGTTATTGAAACTTTGGATGAAAAGATAATTAAAAAAGAAATATTAGAAGATACTAATCAGCTTTCAATCTTTGATTACAGAAAGGAAGAAGAACAAGAAGAAGTTTTAGAGAGACAGATAATTCAAGTCGGTTATCTTTCTTATTCTCAATTAGAAACTTTCAATAATTGTCCATTACAGTATCGCTATCGTTATTTACAAAGAATACCGGTTCCTGCTTCAGCCGCTCAAAGTCTGGGGAATTCAGTTCATCTAACTTTAAAAGATTTTTTACAAGGAATTAAAGATAAAAAGAAATTAAAAGAAAAAGATCTTTTATCTTTATTAGATAAGAATTGGGCTTCTTTGGGTTATTCTGATAAGGCTCATGAAAAAACAAGCAAAAAATCAGCCCAGAGAATGATGATTAATTTTTATAAAGACTTTGATAAAAAGACTAATATTCAATTTTTAGAACAACCTTTTGTTATTAAAGTAAGTCCTAGTTTGAGAGTTGGTGGGAAAATTGATCGTGTTGATAAAGTTGGTAAAGATAAAATAGAAATTATTGATTATAAAACAGGACGGATGCAAGACCAAAAGGAAATAGATAAGTCGTTACAAATGACCGTTTATGCACTAGCGGCTCAAGATAAAGGGATTTATGACAAGAATCCTAAGGATGTTATTTTAACCTTCTATTTTTTAGATTCAGGTAAAAAAATGTCGACCAGTAGAACATCTGAACAATTAAAAGAAGTAAGAGAAGAAATAATTAAAAAGTCTAAAGAAATATCAAAAAGCGATTTTGAGGCAAAGCCAAGTCGTTTGTGTGATTTTTGTGATTATAAGTTAATTTGTGAAGCCTGGAATTAAAGATTAACTTTTCTTTTGAGATGTAATAATCTCCATCTTAAATTATTTAAGATATTAAAAAGAAAATATAACTTAGAATTAATAACGAGATCATAGGTTCCTAAGAACTCTATCAGTTCTCCACCAAAACCTTCCTTGAAACGATGAAAGCCAAAATAAGGATTTTTGGGACTAACATTAGGTCCTGAACTACCCCACATATCAAAAGAATGACAATCCATTTTTTGACCAAATTTAATCGCTTCCCAAAAAAGTCCATAAAGAGGCATGGCCTGGCGGTGTTTTCTACTTGAAGCACCGTAAGGATAGTACAAGACGTTATTAAAAATAAAGAAAATATATGTTCCCAGAATTTCCTTTTTGTATTTGGCCAAGAAAAGATGAGCAATTTCATTTTCGCGCATACTGGCCCACATTTTTCTATGATAACTAACGCTATGAGCGTAAAATCCTTGTCTTTTTGTTGTTTCTTGAGTGAGCTTTAAATAATCTTCAAAAGCTTCGGAGGAATTGTCTTCTATAACTTCGACATTATGTCTTTCAGCGACACGAATATTATACCTAGTTTTCGACTTCATTTTTTTAAGAATTTCTTCTGGAGTTTGTTTTAGGTCAAGTTGAAAAGTAAATTTGGTAAAGAGTGGTTTCCCTTCTTTGCATTTATTGGTTAATAAAAAATCTTTTACTTTTTCATCATTTCTAAAATTTGGTTCCATTTTTACCATAATGGCATTTTTTTCTTGCCCAATTTTTTCTAAAGTTTTGAGCATGGTTTTATTAGGTTTAGGTCCCTTAGGGAAATATAAGATGTTAAAAGGTAATTTAGGGAGAGGATGAACGAAGATTTGATAAGCTTCTTTCAAATTATTATTTTCGTAAACTCCGAGACGAATGATTTCGATACCTGTTTTTTTTCTAAACTCTCCCCATTCCCAAGATTGAAGAGGGTGAGTAACTAGTGAATTAAATTTATCTTTTTCTTTTAAAGAAACTTCTTTAATCTTCATGAATTTAATTTTAGCACATCAAGAAGATGAGGCGGGATATCATTAATAAACCTAGAAACCTGGTTGGCAGAACTTTCACCAAAATAGAAACGTTTTTGGCTGTAAGATATATAGAGTTTATCTTTGGCTCTGGTCATGGCAACATAGCATAGTCGTCTTTCTTCCTCAATTTTATCTTTCTCATTTATTGATCGGGAATGGGGGAAGAGACCTTCTTCCATCCCAATCATAAAGACAATAGAAAATTCTGTTCCTTTGGCGGAATGAACAGTCATTAAAGTAATTTTTTCACTATTTGCATCTTTCAGATCATCTTTTCCTTTTGGCATATATTCTTCTTGTATTAGAGCAACGTTTTCTAAGAATTGGTTAAGATCTTTAAATTCTTCGGCCACAGAGCGAAGCTCTTTAACATTTTCTATACGGCCTAATTCTTGGGGGTCATTCTCATCAAACTTTTCTAAGTATTTGGTGCTTTCTAAAATACCGTCCAACCATTGGATAGTAATTAATTTTTTCTTGGTTTTTTGCTCTTTATCGAAAAATTCAAAAAAACTTTTTAATCTTCTTTTGCCTAATTTTTCGGCTCTTTTAAAAGAGACCTTATCTTTAGGATTGGCGACTAATCTTAAATAAGCCAAACAATCTTTAATCTCTTTTCTTTCATAGAATCTAACTCCACCAACTAAAGAATAAGGAATACCATGGTGTAAAAAAGATTCTTCAATAATTCTTGATTGGGCATTAGTACGATAAAGAACGACAAAGCCATTTGCTGGTAATCCTTTGTTTGTTAAAATATAATTTTTAATTGTTTCAACAATGAACCCGGCCTCTTCATTTTCGTTTTTGGCTTGGAATAAAGAAATCTTTTGTCCACCTTTTTTATCTGTCCAAAGATTTAAGATAGGATGACTGGTATTCTGTTTGATAACATTATTGGCCGCTTCCAAAATCGTTTCGGTCGAGCGGTAATTGCGTTCGAGATTAATAATTTTTAAATTGGAAAAATCATCTTTAAGATTAAGTAGATTACGATAGTTAGCTCCTCTCCATCCGTAAATTGCTTGTGAGGCATCACCAACAGCGTTTAGATTTCGCCATTTTTTAGTTAGGAGTTTAGTCAAAGTATATTGAGCATGATTAGTATCTTGGTACTCATCAATTAAAATCCAATGATATTTATTTTGATATTTTTCTAGGATTTCCTTTTCATTTTTAAAAAGACGAACAGTTTCTAAAAGAAGATCGTCAAAGTCTAAAGCTTGATATTCTTTTAAGAATTGTTGATATTTAAGATAAATTCGAGCGACTGTCTCTTGCCAATGTCCTTGAGCATATTGTGGATATTCTAAGGCCGTTATTAGTTCATTTTTGGCTTGTGAGATGGTAGCTGAAACAGAACTTGGTTTAAATTGAGTTGTCGAAAGATCGAGTTCTTTTAAAACCATCTTGATAGTATCAAGTTGATCTGTTTTATCATAAATAAGATAGTTTTGGGGTATATTCAAACGTTCTCCATTTATTCTTAAAACCTGGGCGCAAAAACTATGAAAGGTTCCAGCAAAAGGAGTGTGGTTAGTTTCTATAATTTTTTTGAGTCTATTTTTCATTTCCGAAGCAGCCCTATTAGTAAAGGTTAAAAGTAAAATATTTTCTGGATTAACTTTTTTTTCTTGAATAAGATAAGCAGCTCGATGAGTTAAGGTCCTTGTCTTTCCTGATCCAGGACCAGCCAAAATGAGCAAGGGGCCTTCGCCATAGGCGACTGCTTCTTGCTGGGTTGGGTTAAGTTGAGATAGAATATTAGCTAGATTATCTTTTTGAAGCACAGAACTATTCTATCATGAAGCCACACTTGAAAAAAATACTCTTTTTTGCAGGTTTAAGTTTTTCCATCTTAGGCCTTTTAGTTATTGGTCTTTATTATCTTTGCCAACCGAAAGCGGGAAGGACTAATATTTTGGTTTTGGGAGTGTCAGGAGAAAATTATACGGGGAGTGATTTAACAGACAGTATTATTTTCTTTTCTGTGGAGAACAAAACTGGAGAGAGTCTCCTTTTATCTTTGCCGAGAGATATTTGGGTCGCCCCTTTAAGAACAAAATTAAATAGTATTTATCATTACAAAGGGATTGAAGAGACAAGGGAGGTTATTAGCGACATTTTAGGACAAGATATTGATTATAGTTTAATTGTTGATTTTGATGTTTTTGTAGAAACAGTTGATCTTTTAGATGGTGTTGAAGTAAATGTTGAGAATACTTTTGATGATTATCGTTATCCAATCAATGGTAAAGAAAATGATTTATGTGATGGAGATCCAGAATATGATTGTCGTTATGAAGATATTCATTTTGATCAAGGTCTTCAACTAATGAGTGGAGAGACTTCTTTAAAATATGTTCGTTCTAGAAATGCAGAAGGTGATGAGGGAACAGATTTTGCTCGTTCACAAAGACAACAAAGGTTGCTCTTATCTTTAAAGAAAAAAATACTTACTCCAAAATTTATTTTTAATTTTCAAAAGATAGAACAATTAGTTAATTTACTTAATGAAAATATTAAGACTGATATTAACCAAGGAGATTATGATGATTTAATTAAGATTGGGCTAAAGATTAAAAAAAGTAAAATGAGAACAGAGGTCTTAAATGATGGTTATTTAATTAATCCTCCACCTTCAAAAGAAAAATACGATAATCAATGGGTTTTAGTTCCGGAAGCCGAAAATTGGGATGAGGTTCATAAGTATGTAGAAAA
>CAZJJY010000004.1:0-6278 GCA_964546445.1 uncultured Gammaproteobacteria bacterium | reverse complement strand
TCAAAAGATCCTCGCCAAAGCCATTCGTGAACACGCCATCCCAAGATAGTTGGTAAGCCAGTATTGGCTGAAACTCTAGCAAAATCGGTATAACTTTCTCCAACGGCTTCTAAGATAACTGGTTGACCTTCAATATTTTGTCTAAGCCATAAGATGGCTTGATAATCATCTTTATAATAAGTTTTTAAATTATTTAAACCATAGAGTCCTTTATAATTTTTAAATCCATAAGAAGAACGCATGGCAAAGAAAGGATAGATAAAGATAGAAAATAAGAAAGGTAAAGACAAAACTAAAAGAAGAATCTTTATCTTTTGATCTTTAAGTAAAAATATTTTTAAAAAGATAAAAGAAGCCGATAAAGAAAAAATAACGAAAGATTGATAGGTTAACTTGAACATGGTATTAGCCCTCTGATAAGAATGGATATAAATATCTTTGACATAAATAACTTCAGGAATGATGATTAAAAGCCATCCTAAGATAATCAGAATCACAACAAAACTATCAACCCTGCTTATCCTTTTATAATTTTTATTTTTTAAAACATTTAAAAAACTGAGGGTGATAAATAAAGGGAAACCCCATAAGACTAGGAGCATCCATAACGGAGAATTAAAGTCGACCAAACCAATGGTATTGGAAATGGGAGTGAAATTAAGATGGAATGGTAAAGAAAATAGAATAGCAGAGATTAAAGATAAAAAAACGAATAAAAATGTTTTCGAAAACGTTTTTAAACTTAGTTTAAATTGTAAATAGTATTTATAAAGAATAACAAAGCCTAAAAGTAAAAAATAGATAGGTAAGTCCCAGGAACTGGTGATATACATAATCCCCAAAAGAAGTCCAAATAAAATACTTTCTATAGTTCTTATGTTTTTAAACAAAAACAATCTTAAAAGCATTCCAATAAAAAGGAGAACAAAAGGGAGATTTAAAAGATGACCATGAAGATCAGCAACAATGAAACTATAGATGGGAAATTCATGGATAGTATTATCCATCGCTCCAAATTTTTCAACAATAAAGCGAGTAGCATCAGGATACCAATAAGTTTGAAAATTTCCATTTTTTAAAAGCCAATATAGTGGATGAAGATTGCCACCAAAGTTAAGAAAGAAAGCAGCCAGAAAACCAATAAAAAAGATAAGCTTTAAATTTTTAACCCTTTTTTCTTTTAAGAAAAAATAGCTTATATTAGCTCCTAAAGAAAAAGTACCCAGAAAACTGAAAGCAAAAATACTGGAAACCATGAGATTATAAGTAATGGTAGAATTAATGCCACTAAGCTTAGTTAAAAGAGCTGTTATAAAATGACCGAAATAATAATAATTAATTGATTGTCCAGCAAACCACATATCCTTAGGAGGCATAGTTGGAGAACGTAAGATGGAGTTAATAAAACCATAGTCCATAAATTTTTCAAGACCATGTATATTTGGTTGAAAGCCTCGAACAAAAGACCATCCTAGAAGACATAAAAGGAAAAGGAGCTCTTCGAATAAAAATATTTTCCAATTTTCTTTGAAAAAAGATTTTAAATTTATTTTTTTCTTCTTTCTTAAAATTAAATTTGCGATAAATAAAAGAATTGTAATAACTAAGATAGTTATTTGATTAAAAGGCAAAATTTTAAGGCTACTTAAAAGCCAACTAATATAGCTAACAGACAAAATGGCAATTAGTTTACTGAAGATATAGCCTTTGTCAAAGAAGTTTTTGAATAAAAGAAAAGTTAGAGGTAAAAAGAAAAGGCCTAGAATAAAGATTAAAGACCACCAGCTAAAAACAAAGAAAAGATCGTTATTTATCATTTTTTAAAAAAGATCTAAAAATTAATTTTCCATTTTCATCTCTTACTTCTTCCCAGTAACCATTATAGAGGTTTTTAAAATTTGTAGAATATTCTTTATAGGGTGGTAAAATAATGTAAATGATTTTACTATCTTTTTTGGTTAATTTTAATTCTTCTTTCTGACTGGAACTAAAGTCAGTAAATGTCTTTAATGCGTTTTGACCTTCTATATTGGGGCATAAAAATCTTCTAGTCTCATAATTCCAAGACCAAAAATCTGAGAAGAAATAGACATAATGATTAGGATATTTAGAATTTAAATATTCACACATTTTAACTTGATTATGGGCGAACCAAAATTTGGCTGAGTTTTCTTTGGGGTACTTAATAAAGAAGATATTAAAATTTTCCCAGAAAGTAAAAATAATTAAAAATAAAAAGAGAATAATAAAAGTTATCTTTTTAAATTTCCTTTTGAGCTTTAATTTTTTAATAAATAATTTAACAGCTTCAATCCCAAAACCTGTGAAAAGAAAAATTGCTGGTAGGGCGTCAATAGTTCTGCGCCCATTTGGGGCCCCGGCAGTTAAAAAGCCAGCGGTTAAAGCCATTAGAAACCAAAAAAAGATTAAAAACTGTTTTTCTTTTCTAATGTTTTTGATAACTAAAAATAAACCAATTAACATTAAAACTCCTGTTATTTTGTCTAACATGGGTTGATCAGGGAGATTATCAATAGCACTTTTATCTCCCTGATAATGGAACATCAAAAGAGTATTTTTGGCATTTAAAAAGACTATTTTAAAATTTGAGATTTGGCCATATTTCATTTCTAACTCTTGTCGGTTGTTGCCAATAAAGGGGCTAGTTAAAATATTTCGGCCAAAAAAGGTATCATGATTTTTTAAAATATAATTGCCCAAAGGAAGAAAAACTATAAAAGCTGATAGGATAAATACTAGTAATCCCAGTGAGATCTTTTTATCTATTTTTTGTTTTTTAAAAATTTGACAAATCTTATAAACAATAAAAAATAAAATTGCTAATACCGAAAAAGCAAAAGAGAAATAGGTATTTAAACCAAGTCCTAGAAAAATTCCTCCTAAGATAAAAAATATTATTTTTTTATCTTTAAAGCCTTTAATCAAAAAATAAAAAGAAGAAATAGAAAAGAGTGGAACGGCGATTAAGAAGAAAGCCATATGACTAAAGTGAAGATGCCAATGGGAGATAGAAAATAAGAACGTAATTAAAAGTGAAGTCTTTTTGTTAAAGAAGTTTTTACTTAAAAAGTAAAAAACAAAGATGGTTAAAATGCCAATAACAGCAGCGCTTAGTCTCAGAGTGAAAAAGCTAACCTGAAAAATTTTAAAGATAAAAGCTTGGTAATAGAGATAACCTGCCATTTGACCCCAAGCGTGGACTGGTATGTAAGGGCCGATATAACCATTTTTTAAAATTTCAAGCGCATCAAGTCCTGTCCAAGCTTCATCTCCAGTTAAGCCTGGAGGGATTTCTGTAAGTTGGAAAAGACGTAAAAATGTAGCTAAAGAAATGATGATAGTTAACCAGAGAAACTCATTTTTAAAAAGTTTTTTTATCATTTAATTAAACAATTATAATTAACATCATAAATTTGAAAATCACTTTTAGAATTAGAGTAAGCTGGTTTGAAATTAGTTTTAAAAAAATTAATGTCGATTTTGGGAAGATCTTTATTTCCTTTAGTATCTTCTATAGTGAAATAATCAATTTTGTTATCAATAAGTAATTGACAGGTTGTCTGTATATTTTTATTTTCATAAATATTTTTCATAATTAGTCCTCTTTGATTGGTATTATAACCAGCTGACCAAGAAAAATATGGCCATCCGAGAAAAATCTTACGACCAGCTAAAGAAGCGGGATGATAAAGATAAGAAGAATTAAGAAATAAAGATTTAGGAGGGGTATTTTCTTTTATCCAAGTTATATCGGGGTTTTTTGGAGCGTCAACGATACTCATTGATGGATCATTTCTAATAGGAAAAAAATCAATAATACCTGATAGAACTAGAAAGAAAATAATAATAGCAGCAGTAATTTTCCCTAATATCCTTTTTTGCCAGATCAGCCAAACAACATAGGCAACAAAAATATTACCAACGATTAAAAAGATATTGAAGAATTTATGATTAGCAGCTATTTCTGGAGAGAACTGAAAAAGATTTCCAATAATAAAAAATGGAAGAAAACCTAAAAGAACCTTTTTAGCTAAAGGAGATGATTTTATAAATCCTAAAGGAATAATAAGAAAAGCTAGACCAAAATTTAAGAACCAATAGTTAATAAAGTTGAAAAAAGTTAATTTATTAGTAATTAAATAGCCAGGATTAAATCTAAAGTTACTATTTAAGTTTCCTGTTTGAGTTAATAAAATTTGAGGCAAACCGATAATTAAAGCAAGGCTAGAAATGATAAAAAATTGCTTGCGATATTTTCTAAAAAGAAGTAAGAAAGTTGAATAAATGATAATAGACATGACAAAGCCAACGCTGTGAATAAAAGGAGTTATCCCTAAAAAGAGACCGATTAAAATAGAGCGGCGATATGTAAACTTTTGATTTTGAATAATTGGTTTAAGGATAATAATTAAAGTTAAGAGAATTAAGGCGAAAGCTAAAGCCAGATGTCTTTGATTAGTATAAATATTTAGATTCCAAAAGGCAGAAACAATTTTGCCATCATAAGGGCCAAAGGAAGGGAAATCTCTATTTTGTAAAATTCCTGTTAATGTTTTTAAAGAGAAAGACTTATTTTTAAAAAATTCTAAAAAAGATAAGGAACCGTTAAAAAGAAAAAAAATAACACTAAGGATTGAGATAAAACGCTTTTTAAAAAGAAGCTTAGCTAAAAAATAAATGGTTAAGATCAGTCCAAAAAAAGCTAAAATACTAGGAATATTTAAAGCCCAATCAAGTGGTAGACCAAGACGTTCCAAATTACCAACCAAAGCATAGAAGATAAAATGATAACGTATCGGTTGTCCTGGAAAGATAGGATATTCGGGAGGGAAGTTCTGGCCAAAAGAAAAGGAACGAATTAGAGGTAAATGTGCGGCAAAATCACTCCAAGCTTTAACGGCAATATAAATAATATCTTTTTGATAACTAAAAGTATGCCACATTAACCAAGAGGAAAAAAATAGAGCTATTGAAAAGAAAATTATTTCCGGATAATATTTTTTAATTTTATTCATTGTCTATCGATTTGATTATTTTTTCTCCTTTGTCAATGGCATAGTTAGTGCCTCTATCCCAAGGATAAACTTGTTGCATATTTACTAAAAAAACGTTTTGCAGAGGTGTTTTGAAATCAGGCATTATTTTTGGATAATTTATTATTCTTAAAGGTTGAGCATAAAGATTTTTGAAAAGGTAATGGTTTAGAATATCCTTTTTTCTAAAAGAGGGATTTATCTTTTTAAGATAAGGTAAAAATTCTTTTAATATTTCATCCTTATCTTTTTTTAAATAAGCATGGTTTTGAGGATAAAAACTTCCAATATAAAGAATATTTTTTTGGTTATAATATTTTTTGGAAACAAAATTTGTATGTTCGACAATAACAGCGAAAGGATAATCTTTTTCGTTGATATTTAACCAATAAGTATTGTCTTTTAAAAATTGTTCTTTCAAGATCAGAATTAAATTAGCTGCTCCAAGCATTTCTAGTTTTTTAATCTTATCTTTATATTCTTGAGGTAATTTGTTTTCAAAAACTTTTAATAATACGGAAGATGGAGTAGTAAAAATAATCTTGTCAAAATCTTTTAATTCAGATTGATTTTTAATTTCATGATCGGTAATTATCTGTCCTTTATTTTTCTCAATTTCTTTTTCCATTCCTTTAATTAAAGTTTTAAAACTTCCTTTAATATAACAAAGTTTTTTTCCTCTAACCTTAATTCTGGCCCAAAACCAAGATAGAGAAATTTGATTAGTTTTAATAGGAAATTTTGCTTTTAAAAGAGGTTTCCATAAGATTTTATAAACTTTTTCTCCGTAATTCTTTTTAAGCCATTGAGTTGCCTTAATTTTTTCAAAAGAGAAATAATTATTACTAAATTTAAGATATAAAGTGACTATTCCAAATCTTATCTTTTCTAAAAAAGAAAAATAAGGAAATTTTAAAACAGATAGGGGTGTATCAAATTTTAAAAATTTGTTGTCTTTTAAAATAGAGGTTTTGGGGTTTAGAAAGAGGAGTTTATTTTTTAAGTTAAGTTCCTGAATAATTTTTTGTGTTGTTTTATCAGAAGAGAAAAGGTGATGGTAAAATTCTTCAAGTGGCCATTGCCAATCTTTTTCTTTAAAAGTCTTAGTCAACCCTCCTATTTCTTTTTCTTTTTCAAAAACAGTAACCTTATGTCCTTTTTGAGAAAGTCTTAAACCAATTAACAAACCAGTTGGACCAGCACCAATAATTGCGACTTTCATAA
>CAZJJY010000003.1:27168-33316 GCA_964546445.1 uncultured Gammaproteobacteria bacterium | reverse complement strand
GGGGAAATGAAAAAAAGTTCAAAAGAATACACTTCTTGGGAATATTAATGAGTAAAGTAATTTTATATATAGCCCAGAGTAAAGATGGATATATTGCATCTCCTGATGGTAGTGTTTCGTTTTTAGATAAATTTAACGAAAATGGAGAAGATTATGGTGCTGAAAAATTCATGGAAAATATTGATATTAATATTCAAGGTGCCAATACTTATAAACAAGTATTAGGTTTTGATAATCCGTATCCATACAGGTCAAAAACTTATGTAATTACGCACAATAATTTGGAAAAACCCGATGGGGCAGACATTGAATTTTTTCAAGGAGATTTAAATCAACTTGTATCAAAAGCTAAAAATGAGTCAAAAAAGAATATCTGGCTAATTGGTGGAGCAAGTATAGTCCAACAATTCCTTAAAGAATCCTTAATTGATGAAATGATTATTTTTACTATGCCAGTAGAGCTAAAGGAAGGTATTTCGTTATTTGGTGATACGAAATCTCTATCAAACGCAAAACTAACGAAAAGCAAAACATATAAGTCGGGTGTGGTAGAAAATCATTATTCTTTAGATAGATAAGTTGATATTGGGTAAAGCAATAATGTCTTCCATTAACCAGGTTCTAAGTTTGTATGTAGCAGGGAGTTGAATCTAGAAAGCCCTGTTTTAAGGACTTTTTTTATTTGGTAAAATAGATATATGACTAAAAAGTTAGATAAGGAAATTACAATCGATACCTATAACAGAACTAGCAAAGCGCACTCTACTAAGTTTAAGAAGTATGGTTCCAGAACTGCTGATATTGAGAAAGCATTTTCGTATGTAGATAAACCAAATCTTAGGGTTTTGGAATTGGGTTGTGGTGATGGGAGAGATACAAAAGAAATTCTTAAGAGAACAAATGACTATTTAGGAATAGATTTATCAAAAGAGTTAATTAAAATTGCAAAAAAAGAGACTTCAAAAGCTAAATTTGTATTAGCTGATTTTGAAAAACTTAATTTTACGAGTGGTATTGATATTGTGTTTGCTTTTGCTGCATTGCTTCATTCTGACAAAAAAAGTGTGAGGGACATTCTTGTTAAAGTTGCAAAATCTCTTAATAAAAGTGGTATTTTCTTTATATCCTCAAAATATGGTGACTATGCTAGGAAAATAATAGACAGGGGAGGACCAAAAGTAAATTATTTATATACTCCAAGTTTAATGAAAGAATTGGCTCCTATTAGCTTAATGGTTATCCATAAGAACATACAGAAGATTAGAGGTCAGAAATGGTTTGAGATGATATTTCAGAAAATTTAAAAGTTCGAAAATCGTCCCATCGGGCGAGGAAATTAATATAGAATCCCTGTTTTATGAATTTTCTATTTATGATAGTATAAGAGAAAGGAAGGAGGTATTTATTAATGACAGATAAAGATAAAACATTGGTTGAAGAACCAAAAGTTGAAGATAAACCAGTTGATGTAAAACCAACTGAAGAACCAAAAGTTGAAGAATCTGATAGTAGTGCGGCTGCTTCAACAGATGATGCAGCTACTCCAGCAGGAACCGATCAACAAGGTCGCCAGCTTTATAGTGTAAAATGTTCTAATTGTGGAAAACAAACTGAAGTTCCTTTTAAGCCAAGTGGAGATAGACCAGTTTACTGCAGAGATTGTTACATGCAAAATAAAGGAGAAAGAGGTTAAGGTTAAGGAAGAATAAATAGAACGATAAAAACTTATTGAAACCCTTTGTTGAACTTTTAATTTAGCTTGGGCGTTGTCTATAAATGGGGAACATAGTAATCCTATAGTTTGACAATGGTTTTTAGTTGTGTTATAATTCTTTTTGTTAGCTTTAAATATTGATCAGTAGTTAATATTGATTTGAGTCGGTTTATTTGGTTTAGATATCCGTATCTTCCCCTTTTTTTGAATCGTCTCCCTTTTTAAAAGCCATCACCATAAAAAAATGAGGAATTTTAAACATGGTCGTTCCCGTGGTTTTCACGGGCAAAATAATAGATCATCTGGTCGATACCGACCAAATAGATCAGGAAATCAAGGTCGATACCAAAATAGAGGTGCTTCTTTGAATCCCCTTATGTTTGTTAGAAAGGCCGTTGATGTTGTCGAAATACCATATGTGTCGGTGAACAGTTTTTCAGATTTTTCTTTAAATGAAACTGTAAAAAATAATATTCTGGCACGTGGTTTTGACAAGCCAACTGCAATTCAAGATAAAGCAATTATTCCTATATTAGAAGGAAAAGATCTAGTTGGTATTGCTAACACAGGAACCGGAAAAACGGCAGCTTTTTTATTGCCTTTGATTATGAAGGTTTCAAGAGATCGAAACCAAAAGGTTTTGATCGTGACCCCTACTCGTGAATTGGCTGTACAGATTCAAGATGAATTTAAATTGTTTAGTTCAGGTATGGGTATTTTTTCAACATTATGTATTGGGGGCGCTTCATTAAATGTCCAAACACGAGAATTATCACGTCGACCTAATTTTGTCATTGGAACACCCGGAAGAATAAAGGATTTAGAAGGAAGACGAATTTTGAAATTAGATCAATACGGAAATGTGGTTCTAGATGAGGTTGATCGTATGTTAGATATGGGTTTTCTTCATGATATTCGACATATTATTTCTTTTTTACCAAAGAATCGTCAATCTTTGTTCTTTTCGGCAACGCTGCCAAAAGAAATAGAGACAGTAATGCAAAGTTTTTTAACTAATCCAGTTATGATATCGGTAAAAACTGGGGCAACTCCTCAAAATGTTGATCAAGATATAATCCGAATACAAGGTAAAAATAAACTTGAAGTTCTTCACGAACTATTAATTAAAGAGGAATTTAGAAAAGTTTTGGTTTTTGGTCGAACCAAATGGGGAGTGAATAAGCTTGAAGTAGGTTTAACGCAGAGAGGTTTTAAGGCGACGTCAATTCATGGTAATAAGACCCAAGGACAAAGGCTAAGAGCTTTAAAAATGTTAAAGAATAATGAAGTTCAGGTTTTATTGGCAACAGATGTGGCTTCAAGAGGACTTGATATAGATAATGTAACCCATGTTATTAACTATGACGTTCCAGGGACATATGATGATTATGTTCATCGAATAGGTCGAACAGGAAGAATGGGCAAGAAGGGTGTAGCCCTAACTTTTGTTGATTAAATATAATTTACGAACTTCTAAATTTTAATTTTTCAAATTCTTTTTCCAATAAATTGCAATGACTTTTATTATTGGGTGGCCTTTTTTATTTTCTTCTAATTCATTTATGATAAGATAAGAGTATTGTTTGTATGAAAATAGCTTTAATTACGACATTACCAGAATTGATAGAGAACAAAAGAATCGAAGAAGAGGTCAAAAACTTCGGTCATGAATTTCAATTGGTTGATTTAAGTGATTTTAATTTTCTAATATCAAATTCAAGTTTGGTATTAAAAAAGATAACCGATCTTAAAACTGACATGGTTATAGTCAGAGGAATATTTATCTCTTTAAAAGCAATTTGTACTCTTATTTATGATCTTAGGAAAAAAGGGATTAAGGTTTTTGATAATAATTTTTTAAACCATAAATATTCAATTAGTAAAACAACCGATATGATTAAATTGTCTTTGGCCAAAATACCAGTTCCTGATACCGCTTTTACTAGAAATATAGATGATTATTATACTTTATCTGAAAAAATTGGTTTTCCTCTTATTATTAAATCATCAAGAATGGGAAAAGGCGCAAATATTTTTAAGATTAATAATAAGGAAGAATTAGAAAGAATAATAAAAGATATTGGATTAGAAGATAAAAAAGCCCAAAATTATCTTTTGCAAGAGTTTATTCCTTATGTTCATGATTTAAGAGTCTTAATTATTGGTGATAACATTTTTACGATGAAACGTATCCCTAGGGAAGGTGATTTTCGGGCTAATTTTAGTCGTGGTGGAAGTGTCGAGCTTTTCGATTTAGATGAAGAAGGTAAAAAGCTTGCCTTAGATGCTCTTCATGTTGTTAATATGACTGTTGGTGGAGTTGATATCTTGATAGATAAAGATGATAATCGGTATGTTTTAGAAGTAAATCATATTGCCGGTTTTGTGGGAATGGAGAAAGCAACAAATAAGAATATTGGTAAACTTTTTGTTGAGCATACCATAAAGGAGGCTAAATGAAAATATTGATTGTCGGATTAGTTAAGAATGAGCAGGTCAATAGACTTCGTCAAGAAGCTGAGAAAAGAGGGCATATCCTTGAAGGTGTTTATCCTTCTGATTTGATTATAAATTCAGACTCTGGAAAATTTGAACCAACTCTTAAGGGAAAGCCAATAGACCATGATCTTATTTACCTTTGGGCAACTGGTAAAAAAAGATGGGAATGGACAACAGTAGCTTATTTTCTACATAAAACAAAGGGAACAAAAATAATAAATTATAAAGTAATAGATCCTGCTTATTTTTATGCACATTCTCCGGTTGTTGATTATCTAAAACAGTCAGAAAATAATCTTCTTTTTCCTAAATCGGCGGTTGTTTTTAAATCAAAGGTTGTTGATGACGTTATGAAAGGCTTTAGCTATCCGGTGATAATTAAAAGTAGCCTTGGGAAGAAAGGGCAAGGAGTTTATAAAGTTGAGAGTATCGAAGAAATAAAGAAGATTGTTAATGAAAATAAAGAAGAAACACCTGCATTTGTTATTCGCGAATTTATCCCTAATGATGGGGATATAAGAGTTTTTACCATTGGCTATAAAGCAATTGGAGCGATGAAGAGAACTCCAGCAAAAGGAGATTTTCGTAGTAATATTAGTCAAGGTGGAGCAGGTGAATCTTATGATTTAAGTAAGAATCTTTTTGTACAAGAAATTGCTGAAAAAATTTCAAAAATAACAAGAACTGAAATTGCTGGGGTAGATATAATGCTTCATGCTGAAACAAATAAGCCCTATATTTTAGAGACAAACCCAGGCCCTCAATTTTTAGGTTTAGAAAAATATACAAATTTAAATGTAGCCTTAGAGATAATAAAATATTTTGAAAGTCTATAATTCAAAAAAAGAACTTAATTTTGATTGACTTTTTTACCCCTTCCTGCTAGAATCACTTATTAAGATAGTTATTTTGTTAAGGTGGGGTTACCCACCTTTTTAGATAAATATGGCAGTAATTAAAGCAAGAACAGAATTTGCATCAGCTCTAAACCAGATTTGCGCTGAACATGGCATCGAATTAGATGTTGTTTTAGATTCAATTAAAGAGGCTTTATTAGCCGCTTATCGTCGTGATTTTGGGACAGATGAAGAGATTGAATATGAAGCAGAAATAAAACCTGAGACAGGTGAAACTCATATCTTTTTGGTTAAAGGTAAAGGCAGAAAAGAAGTTACTCCTCCGGATTTTGGTCGTATTGCCGCTCAAGTAGCCAAACAAGTTTTAATTCAGAAAATCAGAGAAGCAGAAAAGTCTTCTGTTTTGGAAGAATATTCTGGGAGAATTGGGAGTTTGGTTAATGGCCGCATTATTCGTTTTGATGGCCCCAATATTATTGTTGATGTCGATCGTGCTGAAGCATTTTTACTAAAAACGGAACAAGTTATGGCAGAAAATTATAAAATTGGGCAACGTCTTACTTTTTACATTAAAGGAATTGAAGATATTGGTAAAAGCCAACAAGTAATTATTTCTAGAGCCGATAAGGCTTTGGTTGAAGGGATTTTTAAAAGAGAGGTTCCTGAATTAGCTTCTGGAGTGGTTCAAATAAAGGAGATTGCTAGAGAAGCAGGACAGCGTTCTAAGGTAGCTGTCTTTTCCACTCAAGCTGGGGTTGATCCTGTCGGTTCTTGTGTCGGTCAAAAAGGAGTTAGGGTTCAAGCTGTGATTAATGAACTTAATGGGGAAAAAATAGATATTATCCAGTTCAGTGAAGATATTAAGAAATTTATTGTTTCTGCTTTGTCTCCAGCTGAAAATATTAAAGTTGAAATTAATGAAAAAAATGCCACAGCTTTAGTTACTGCTCCTGATGATCAGCTTTCTTTAGCCATTGGTAAAGATGGACAAAATGTAAGATTAGCCGTTAAACTAACTGGTTATAAAATTGATATTAATGAGGAAAAGAAAAGTAAAAAAGTAGCTAAAGATACCAAA
>CAZJJY010000003.1:0-27068 GCA_964546445.1 uncultured Gammaproteobacteria bacterium | reverse complement strand
AAGGAAGAGAAAAAAGAGAAGAAAACGAAAAAAGAGGAAAAAGAAACTAAAGAAAAAAAGACCAAAAAAAAGAGTAAGTTGGCATGAACTATCAATTAGTAGATCAAAATAATTATGACGAAAAAAATAGCAACCAAACCAGCCTTAAAGTCTTCCTTGCCAAACCGTCCTCCGGTTGTCGTTATTTTGGGTCATATTGATCACGGTAAAACAACTCTTCTTTCCAAAATTAAAGAAATTGATTTAGCCCGTAAAGAACATGGTGGGATTACTCAACATATTGCTGCCTATCGTGTTAAGGTGAAAGAAAAAGAAGGAAAAGCCTCACAAGAGATTACTTTCATAGATACTCCCGGCCACGCTGCTTTTAATGAAATGAGATCTAGAGGAGCAAAAATTGCCGATTTAGCCTTATTAGTAGTGGCGGCTAATGAAGGTATTAAACCTCAAACTAGAGAAAGCTTAAAATATATTAATGAAGCGGGATTAAATTACCTGGTTGCTTTAAACAAGATTGATTTGAATGATATCAGTCTTGATCGAGCAAAAAAAGATTTGGTTGATAATGAAATTTTAATTGAAGAATATGGAGGTAAAATTGTTTTAATTCCTACTTCAGCTAAAACTGGTAAAGGAGTAAATGATTTATTAGAAATGATTCTTCTTTTAGGAGAAATGATGAATCTTAAGGGGAGTAATTCTAACCCCCTAAAAGCAGTTGTTTTGGAGTCAAAATTAGATAATCGTAAAGGTCCTTTAGCGACAATATTAGTTCGTGATGGAAGTTTAAAAATTGGTGATAAAATTAAGGCCGGTAAAATCTATGGGAAAATAAAGGCGATGTTTGATGAAAGAGGCAATCAAGTTAAAGAAGCTTTAGTTAGTCAGCCAGTAGAGATCTTAGGTTTTAAAGATGTCCCTTTGGTGGGAGAAAAAATAGAAAAGACAAAAATTCAAAAGGAAGAGATTGAAGAAGATAAAAAACAATCTTTTAAAATTGAAGAGGTTAAAGAAGGGGAAGAAACTAAAAAATTAAAAATTATTTTAAAGGCTGATGTTGTTGGGACTCTTGAAGCAATCAAAAATAATTTACCTGAAAATTGTCAGATTTTAAAAGCGGGAGTAGGAGCAGTCAATGATTCAGATGTTCTTTTGGCTCAAGGGAGCAAGGCAGAAATATCAACCTTTAATGTCAAGCTTTCAGGTAAAGTAAAAAAGCTAGCCGAAACAGAAAAAGTAAAAATTACTACCTACAATGTTATTTATGAATTGCTAGAAGATATAGAGAAGAAAGCTTTAAAAGTTATTGAGCCGACTATTGATGAGAAGATTTTAGGTAGAGCTGAAATCTTAGAACGTTTTGAGATGAAAGAAAATGTTGCTGGTTGTAAAGTAATTGAAGGGGAAATTAAAAGAGGAGATAGAATTCATCTTTTGAGAGGAAAAGAAATTTTAGGTGATGTCAGAGTCAAAACAATGAAGAAAGGAAAGGAAGATACTAACTCTGTTGTTTTATCGGAAGAGTTTGGTATTATCTTTTCACCCGAGCTTGACTTTAAAATTGGTGATGTGTTAGTATCATATCGAAAATCTGAGGCTTAGTCATGAAAGACTTTTATGATTTTACTCCGCTTCAGGAAGCTTTAGTTTCTGCCCAGAATATGGCTATTGTTCTTCCTGAAAGACTGAATAAAGATAAAGTTGCCGCCGCTTTATCACTCTTTCTATCGTTACAAAATTCAGGTAAAAAAGTTTCTATTGTTTGTTCTTTGCCAATGATAGTTGATTTTTCTTCTTTGGTGGGGGTTAACAAAGTAAAACAGAAATTAGTTGGTAAGGATTTAGTCGTTTCTCTTAAGCTTGATGATTCAATTGAAAGAGTTAGATCTAATATTGATGAATCAAATAAGGAAAATAGAATACTTAATTTAGTTGTTCAAATTAAAGAAGGGTATCCACCTTTTCCTAAAGAAAAAATTGTTTATTCCTATGCGGGTAGTAATATCGATACATTTTTAGTTTTAGGAGCAGAATCTAAAGAAGATTTAGGAAAAGTTTATTTTGATAATAAAGACTTTTTTGATAAAGCCAATGTTATTAATATTGATATTAATTCACAAAACAAACAATTTGGAAAATTAAATTTAGTCAATCCACAAATGTCTTGTTATAGTGAGTTCGTAGCTCTTCTTTTAGATTCTTTAAAACTTCCTTTAGATGAAGATATTGCTAGTAATCTTCTCTCAGGGATTAAGCAAGGAACAAACGATTTTTCTTTAGATAGATCGACCCCAACGACATTTGAAGCGATTGCTTTTTGTTTAAGAGCAGGAGGAAGAAAGCCTAAAGAAAGAGAAATTTCCTTTGATAGAGTAAAGAAAGAGAAGAAGCTTAAGGAAGAAAGAAGCGGTTTTTCTAAAAAACCTTCTCCCGATTGGTTCAAACCAAAAATTTACAAAGGGAATACTCGTATTTAAATAGTTTCTGCAAGAAAGGTTTTGGGAAAATCTTTTTTTAGAATTTGATAAACTTTTTTAGCGGCTAACTCAGTTTTAAAAATACCAAAGACAGTCGGACCTGAACCACTCATAATGGCTCCTAGAGCTCCATTTTTAAGCATTTTATGTTTTATTTTTAAAATGGCTGGGTAAAAATTAGGAACCCAGAATTCAAAATCATTATGCAAGCTTTTAGCAATTTTTTTGACGTTTTTTTCTTGGATACCTCTAATAAGTTCTTTTAATTGTTGTTTGCCTATTTGGCTATAATCAATATTTTGATAGGCCCATTTAGTAGGAACTTCTTGGTTAGGATTGCTTAAAACAAGATAAATTTTAGGGAGTTGAGGAAGTGATTGAAGCTTTTCTCCTAAATGTGTGGCTATTTTTGTTCCACCGACTATTTGATAACAGACATCCATACCTATTTTTACTCCTAGTTTAAGGAGATCAGTCGTATTAAGTCCTAAATTCCATATTCTATTTAAACCAATTAAAGTTTGGGCTGCATCCGAACTACCACCACCTAAGCCAGCTGCCGTAGGGATTTGTTTATCAATTTTAATTTGAATCCCTTTTTTGATTTTCATTTTCCTTTTAATAAGCAAAGCGGCTTGGTAGACAGTATTAACCTTATCTAGGGGAACACTTTTATCATTACAAATGATTTTGATTTCGTCTTTTTTAATTTCTTTAAGACTGATACGGTCAAATAAGGAGATTTGTTGAAAAACGAACCTTACTTCATGATAGCCAGAAGAAAGCTTCTTTAAAATAGATAGTCCTAGGTTTATTTTGGCAGGAGCCTTTAAGGTAACTTCTTTCATCCTCTTGTCAATCAAGGCTATTTTTGGTAAAATATCA
Source organism: uncultured Gammaproteobacteria bacterium (assembly GCA_964546445.1). Classification (GTDB taxonomy): domain Bacteria; phylum Patescibacteriota; class Microgenomatia; order PFEM01; family JAPLYW01; genus CAZJJY01. The sequence continues at coordinate 23,706 of CAZJJY010000003.1, read as the reverse complement.
TCTAATGTCTATAAGTGTAGATCAAAAACAAGAAATTATCAAAAAGTTTGCTCAGACGAAAGGTGATACTGGGTCTCCTGAAGTACAAGTTGCCCTTTTATCTCATAAAATTAAAAATTTAACAGAGCATTTGAAAGAACATAAAAAGGATACTCACTCTCGACGTGGGTTACTTTCTATGGTCTCTAAAAGAAGAAGACTTCTCGCTTATCTTCTTAAAAAAGATGAGGGAAGATACAAAAGGGTGATTGAAGCTCTAAAATTAAGTAAATAATGAAAATAATTCAAAAAACAGCCGAAATCGGAAATAAAACTCTCTCTTTAGAGGTTGGTCGTGTTGCTGGCCAAGCCAATGGGGCTGTTTTAGCTCGTTATGGCGATACGATGGTTTTGGCGACTGTTGTCAGATCAAAACCAAGAGAAGATTTAGACTATTTCCCTTTACAAGTTGAATTTGTAGAGAGATTATATGCGGGTGGTCGTATTAAAGGTTCTCGTTGGGTTAAAAGAGAAGGTCGTCCTTCCGAAGAGGCAACTTTAACAGCCAGACTAATCGATCGTTCAATCAGACCTCTTTTCCCCGAAGGATACAAAAATGAAGTTCAAGTAATAATTACCGTTTTATCTGTTGATGCTGAAAATGATCCAGATATTCTTGGTTTGTGTGCCACTTCGGCCGCTTTGGCCATTTCTGATATTCCTTGGGATGGACCTGTCGGTTCGATGAGGGTTGGCTTTGTCTCTAAAAATGGCAGTGGTGATTTTGTTGCTAATCCTACCTATCAAGATTTAGAATATTCCGATTTAGATTTAGTCGTTTCTTCGAGTAAAAAAGCTTTAATCATGATTGAGGGAGGAGTCAAAGAAGTTCCTGAAGAAACTATTTTGAAGGGAATTGATTTTGCCCAAAAAGAAAGTGGGAAAGTTATTAGCTTGATTGAAGATTTACAAAAAGAAGTTGGAAAAAAGAAACAAGAATTTGTCAAAGAAGAAATAGAAGCAGAATTAGTTGCTCAAGTTAAAAAAGAAGCTAAAGATAAAGTAAAAGAAATCGTTGACTTGATGATTTCTGAAAAAGAAGAATCTAGGGCTATACGTGAAGAGATTGAATTAGCTTTAGCAGAAAAAAATGAGGAAAAGAAAACCAAAATTAGTAAAATTCTTGATAAGTTAATCAAAGAACAGATTAGGGATCAAATTTTAGAAAAAGGTAAACGTCTTGATGGGAGAAAATTAACCGAAATAAGGCCAATTACTGTTGAAGCTGGTGTTTTACCAAGAACTCATGGTTCAGCTATTTTTACTCGAGGTAATACCCAAGCTTTAACGGTAACTACTTTAGGGCCTTCGTCTTTAGGGCAACTTATTGAAGGGATGGAAGGCGAAGAAACAAAGCGTTATATTCATCACTATTATATGCCTCCTTTCTCAGTTGGGGAAACAGGCAGAGTCGGTTTCCCTTCAAGAAGAGAAATTGGTCATGGAGCTTTAGCTGCCAGAGCCTTAGAACCAGTTCTTCCTTCAGAAGAAGAATTCCCTTATGCTATCAATGTTGTTTCTGAAATTGTTTCTTCTAATGGTTCAACATCTATGGCTTCTACCTGTGGTTCGACATTATCTTTAATGGATGCTGGAGTTCCAATTAAAGCCCCTGTTTCTGGTATTGCCATGGGAATGATCAGTAAAGGTGATAAAATTGCGATCTTATCTGACATCATGGGCGTTGAAGATTTTAATGGTGATATGGATTTTAAGGTAACTGGAACTAAAAAGGGAGTTACGGCTATTCAAATGGATGTGAAGGCAACAACTTTAACCCTACCAGTACTAGAAAAGATTTTAAAACAAGCCAAAGATGGAAGGTTCTTTATTTTAGAAAAAATGTTAAGTGTCCTACCAAAATCTAGAACTAAAGTTTCAAAATATGCACCGAAGATAGAAACCCTCCATATTCCGGTTGAAAAGATTGGTGAAGTTATTGGTCCAGGCGGAAAGGTAATTAAAAATATTATTGCTGAAACAGGAGCAAATGTAGATATTGAAGATGATGGAACAGTCAGTATTTCATCTCCAGATAAAGAATCAGTCAAGAAAGCGATGGATTGGGTAGAGGGGTTAGTCAGAGAAGTCGAAGTTAATGAAATTTTTGAAGAGGGAATAGTAAGGAGAATTCAACCATTTGGAGCTTTTGTAGAGATTCTTCCTGGTAAAGACGGTTTAGTTCATGTTTCTAAAATGTCGACTGAATATGTAGAAGACCCCAATGATATTGTTAAAGAAGGCCAAAAGGTAAGAGTAAAAGTAGTCGAGGTTGATGACCTAGGAAGAATTAATCTTTCTATGATTTTTGATAACCAAAAACAAGATAGTTCTGAGGATGGTCTTAAAAAAGATTTTGGGGAAGACAAAAAACCTTTTCATAAAAATGACAAATTTTCTCATAGACCTCGTCGTTAATCTTGTTTAAATACCCTTTTTTTGTTAATCTAAGTTAGAAATGACTACCAAACCTGCCGAGCTTTTAAAAGAAGTTAATAGTTTAGAAAAAAAGATTTCTTCTGTAGTTTTACCTCCAGAATTGAAGGATAAATTATCTTTAATGATTGAACGTCTATCAAGGATGGCTCGTTATGGAGATTATTCGTCCTTATATGAGAAAACCTTTCGTTATATTGATTGGGTAACTTCTTTACCTTTTGATAAAAAAAGTGAAGACATCTTAGATTTAGATAACGCTCAGAAGATTTTAGACAAGAATCATTATGGTTTAAAACAAGTAAAGGAGAGAGTTTTGGAATATATGTCTGTTTTAAGCTTGAAGAGTAGAAAAGATAATACAAAAATTACTCAAGCGCCTATTTTATGTTTTGTTGGTTTGGTGGGGACAGGAAAAACAACTATTGCCCAATCTATAGCTGAAGCAATGGGGAGAAAATTTGTTCGTATTCCTTTTGGAGGTATGGGTGATCCTCTTGATTTAAGGGGACAATCTCGTTTGCGTTTTGATTCGGAACCAGGGTTAATTATTAAATCTTTAAAAAGGGTGGGAGTTAGAAATCCAGTTATTCTTCTTGATGAAATTGATCGAGTGACAACGGAGGGAAGGGCTAGCATTATGGGTGTTTTGGTTGAATTACTAGATCCTGAGCAAAATCATTCTTTTCAAGATCACTTTATCGATTACCCTTTTGATTTATCAGAAGTTTTATTTATTGCTACTTGTAATAATACAACTAATATTTCGGTAGCTGTTATGGATAGATTGGAACCAATACAAATGCCTTCCTATACTGATGAAGAAAAAATTGTTATTGTTAAAGATTATGTTTTACCAATATCTTTAGAAGAAGCAGGTTTGGATAAGAATACTGTTGAAATTAGTCCTGATGTTTGGGCCAATATTGTGAGACCATTAGGCTATGATGCGGGGATTAGAACTTTAGAACGAACGATTAATGGTATTTGTCGTAAAATAGCTAAAATGGTCGTTCAAGGTGAAAATAAGGGGGGTAAATTTAAAATAACACCAGAAAATGTAAAGGAATTTTTACCAACTTGGTGATTTAATCAATTAAACTAATGGATAAGAAAGAGGAAATAAAAAAGTTAAATAAAAAAGTTGCTCATTGCCAACTTTGTCCCTTGTTTGAGAAAGCTATTCAGGGGGTCCCTGGAGCAGGAGATCCTGATACAGAGGTGATGTTTATTGGTGAAGGTCCAGGTTATTGGGAGGATCAAAAAGGTCTTCCCTTTGTTGGACGTGCCGGACAGCTTTTAGATGAATTACTTAAATCTATTGGTCTTTCAAGAGAAGAGGTTTTTATTGCTAATGTTGTTAAACACAGACCTCCTAATAATCGTGACCCTTCATCAGAGGAAATTGAAGCTTGCAGCTCTTTTTTAGATCAACAAATAAAGATTATTAAACCAAGGATAATTGTTACTTTGGGTCGTTTTTCCATGCAAAAATTCTTCCCAAATGAATTTATTTCTGGGATGCATGGCCAGACTCGTTTTGTTGATTTTGATGATCAAAGAATAATCGTTATCCCCATGTACCATCCAGCAGCGGCTTTAAGAAATGGTACAATCAAAGAGGCAGCAGAAAAAGATTTTTTAAAAATTAAAGAGTTTCTAGACAACAAAGAAACTCAAAAAGAAAGAAAAGAGGAGAAAAACGAGCAAATTGAATTGTTCAAATAATTAAATCATGAAATTTAAAGCAAACAATACAGATAGAGATAGTCTGAAAATTATAGCTTTAGGTGGATTTGGTTCTGTGACACAGAATCTTTTTGTCTACGAATATCAAGATAATATTTTAATTGTTGATTGTGGTATTGGTTTTAAAGAGGAAGAAGGTAAAGAAGGGCTTGTTATTCCTGATCTTTCTTATTTACTTCAGAATAGAAAAAAAATTAGGGGAATTGTTTTTACTCATGGTCATGAGGATCATATTGGTGCGTTGCCTTATCTTCTTTCTAAAATTCAAGGAAATATTCCTCTCTATGCGCCACGTTTAACAAAAGCTTTGATAGAGGAGAAATTTAAAGAGAAAAATATCAAAGCAAACATTACTCTTATTGATTCTAATACGAAATTAAATCTAAAACCTTTTTTGGTAGAATTTATGTTCATTAATCATTCTATTCCTGATACTTTTCACTTCTTTATTAAAACCCCTTGTGGAAACATTTATCATGGAAGTGATTTTAAGTTTGATTGGACGCCAGTTATAAACAGACAATCAGAAATAGGGAAAATTGCTTTGACTGGGTATCAAGGAGTTGATCTGCTTTTGTCAGACTGCTTGAGAAGTGAAAGGAAGGGTTATACTCCTTCAGAAAGTATGGTTGAAGAATCTTTAGATAGGGAGATTAGAAAGTCTAAGGGAAAATTTTTTATAACGACAATTTCTTCTAATATTTCTCGATGGCAACAAGTTTTGAATGTTGTTTCAAGATATCATAGGAAGGCTGTTTTAATGGGGAGATCTGTGGAAAAAGTTCTTACTATTGCTCAGGAATTAGGTTATTTAAAGGTTCCCAAGGACCTTATTATTCCTATTAAAAAAGCCCGTTTTTATAGGGATAATCAACTCGCTTTTTTGATTGCCGGTTGTCAAGCCCAAGAAGGGTCTGCCTTGGATAAAGTAGCTTCAGGTAGAAGTCAAATTAAAATTAAACCTAAAGATAAAGTTGTTTTTTCAGCCGATTATATTCCTGGTAATGAAGCAGCAATAAGGCGCTTGGTTGATAAATTATCTTTAATAGGGGCTGATGTTTCTTATTCTGATGTTTCTGATGACTTGCATGTTAGTGGTCATGGTTCTCAGGGTGATTTAGCCTTATTAATTAGTTTGACTAATCCAAAATATCTTTTACCGATTGGGGGAGATTTTAGACATATGAAACAATATTCTATTTTAGCTCGTAAAATGGGATATGACCCTAGTAAAATTTTACTTCCTAAAGAAAATCAGGTTATAGAAATGTCTTCTGATAGAAGAGTAAAATTAGGGCAAACGATTACTCTTCAACCAAAGTTTATTCCGTGATAAACTCTATAGAGAGAATTTAACATGGCTAAAGGAAGAAGAAAAAAACCGTTTAAGCTAAAACTAAAGAAAACCACTTTATATACTTTTTCGACTGTTGGTCTTTTTGTGATTGCCGGTATCGTTTTTCTTTCCTTTTCTAGGCAGGGCCCTTTTTTGACTAATCTCTATTTACTTTTAATTCATTATTTTGGTTGGGGGATTGTTTTTATTCCTTTCTTGCTTATTGTTGCTGGTCTGATGCTTTCAAGATTACAGTGGCGTATTAGTCGACCAAATGTCTTTGTTGGAGGTTTGGTTTTGATGGTGGCCTTGGTTGCCTTAACTCGTTCAGGAGTCATAGGTTTTGAAATTTGGCAGAATTTATCTTTTTTGATTAGTAATTTGGGTTCTTTTATTATCCTTTTAGGTTTTGTTTTTATTGGTTTTGTGGTAACTTTTAATACCTCTTTAGAAGAAATGATTCTTTTTTTAGGTAATATCTTAACTTCTTTTAAAAAACTTGGGAAAGGTTCCAAGTTTTCTTCTCGTAAACTTCCTTTTGAAATTAAGGAAGAAAAAGGGAGAATTGATCAAGCAACTTCTCACGCCGTTTCGGAAGAACAGAAAAAATCTACAAAAGAAGAATTGCCGGATTCTCAGTTGGGGAATAAGGTTGTTAGTAGTTTGCCTTCTGAGGGAAAAGCTTGGGAATATCCACCCTTATCTTTGTTGGCTGAAGCTTCCACAGTCAAAGCAGATAGAGGCGACATTAAAAAGAACGCTGAAACTATCGAAAAGACTTTAGAATCTTTTGGTATATCAGCCAGGGTTGTTGAAGTTAATTTAGGTCCAGCTGTTACCCAATATGCTTTAGAGATTGCTTTAGGAACTAAACTTTCAAAGGTAACTGCTTTATCTAATGATTTAGCTTTAGCTTTAGCTGCACCAACAGGGCAAATTAGGATTGAGGCTCCTATTCCAGGACGTTCTTTGGTGGGAGTGGAGGTTCCTAATCGTACTTTAGAATTTGTTAACCTCAAAAAGATGCTTACTTCAGATCAGGTCAAAAAAGGTAAATCTAAATTAATGGTTTCTCTAGGTCTGAATGTTTCTGGTGAACCGGTGATTGCCGATATTTCTAAAATGCCTCATGTTCTTATCGCTGGTTCAACAGGATCAGGAAAATCAGTTTGTATCCATTCTTTTATCACGACGATGCTTTTTAGAGCTTCTCCGGCCGAAGTTAAATTTATTATGGTTGATCCTAAGAGAGTTGAGCTTACTCAATACAACGGTATTCCTCATCTCTTAACTCCAGCCATTGTTGATCCTAAAGAAGTTCTTTCGGCTTTAAATTGGGCAATTAAAGAAATGGATCGAAGATACAAGCTTTTTGCTGAGGTTGGGGTAAGAAATGTCGAAAATTATAATGAATTAGCTGGATTTGCAGCTCTTCCTTATATTATGATCGTTGTCGATGAGTTAGCTGATATTATGCTTTTTGCCCCAAATGATGTCGAAGATGCTATTTGTCGAATTGCTCAAATGGCTCGAGCGACAGGAATTCATTTGATTGTTTCTACACAAAGACCTTCGGTTGACGTTATCACCGGTCTTATTAAAGCTAATATTCCGGCTAGAATTGCTTTCAATGTTTCTTCTGGTGTTGATTCTAGGGTAATTATAGATACTCCAGGAGCAGAAAAATTATTGGGTCGTGGAGATATGTTGTTTATTCCTCCAGATCAGGCCAAGCCTTCTCGAATTCAAGGGACATTTGTTTCTGATCAGGAAATCAAAAAATTAATTGATTTCCTGAAGAAAGCAGGAGTTGCCCCAGAATACACTCAAGAAGTAACTCAAACGCCGACTAAGGCACAGGCTGAAAAAGCTCAAGAAATAGAAGAAAAGGATGTTTTATTTGATGACGCAGTCAGGACTATTTGTAATTACGATCGTGCCTCTGCCTCTTTGCTCCAACGTCGCTTGAAGGTTGGATACGCTAGAGCGGCTCGAATTTTAGATCAGTTAGAGAGATCAGGCGTTATTGGTCCGGCTGAAGGGTCTAAACCTCGTGAAGTTTTTAGCAAAAACGCTCAAGATTATCTTGCTTCAAAAGCTATTTAAACAATGAGAACTGTTGGAGAATTTTTAAAAAAAACCAGATTGGAAAATAATATTAGCCTGGAAGAAGTGGCTTCAAAGACTAAAATCCAACAAAGAATACTGGTTGCATTGGAAAAAAATGATTTTAAAGAAATTTCTTCTTTAGCTTCCATCAAGGGGTTTTTAAGAAGTTATGCTGAATTTCTTGATCTTAGTCCAGAAAATATTTTAGCCATTTTTAGACGTGATTTTGATAAAAAAGAAAAAAGAAAAGTTATTTTATCTGGTATAGCTAAACCAATTAATAAGAAAGGGTTGAATTGGTCACCAAAAATAACCTTAATTTCCCTTGTTGGTATTTTCTTTTTAGGACTAGTTGCTTATTTGGTTTATCAATATCTATCTTTAGTTAAACCACCATCTTTAAAGGTCATTTATCCACAAGAGGATATTCAAGTCAAAGAGGAAATAATAGAGATTACTGGTAAGGCTGATGTAGATTCTTTAGTTACTGTTAATAGAAATCCTGTTTCTTTATTGGAGAGTGGTAAATTTAAATATAAATTTTCTCTTTTTCCAGGAGAAAATAGCATTACTATTATGGCCACCAGTAAAACAGGGAAAGAAAATATTATTGAGAGATTAGTTATTTATCAAAAAGAAGATTGAGAAAGATAGAGAAAGTTATAGTTGACCTTAAATCTTAAAAAGGATTATATTAAGATATAAATTAAAAACTGTCCATGTTGAATCCAACACAGATACTCCTCATCGCTGTCGTCTCCGTTTTAACCGTTATCTTGGCCATTATTGGAATACAAATTTTTTATATTCTAAGAGAAGGGCGACGTTCTATTGAAAAAGTGAACAAGATGTTGGATGATGTCGGAAGCATTACTAGTTCAGTAGCTAAACCAATTATTAATTTATCCTCATCAATTAGTAGTTTTTCAGGAATTACTGGTCTTCTAAGTTGGATTTTTAAAAAGAAAAATAAAGAGGGAAAAGAAGATGAATAATAATGATTATAAAGGAAATTTTCTTCCAGGATTAATTTTTGGGGCAATGATTGGGGCTGGTCTTGTTTGGTTTTTTACCAAAACTAAAGAAGGTCAAAAGATGGGTGAGGAATTTAAAGAAAAAGGCATTGATAAATTAGAAAACTTGGGTGAGCTTATTGAAGACATTGAAAAAAAAGGAATGGAATTTAGAAATAAGGTTGAAGAAGTAAAAACTGAAATAAAAGAAAAATTTGAGCTAAATGAGGGAGAGGCAGACAGCAGTTCTAAAGAGAAACTTTCTAAAATAGAAAATCTTCAAAAGAGAGGTCAAGTAGCTTCTAAAAAATTCTTCACCAAAAACGGTAGATCTTTGTCGTAATCTTGTTTTGCGCCTAACTTTCAAGTATCATTATTTTTATGAAAGCTTTCCAGTTAAAAAAGAAGTATATTGATTTTTTTGTTGGTAAAGGGCATAAGCTTTTACCTAATGTTTCTTTAGTTCCAGAGAATGATTCAAGTGCCCTGTTTATTAATTCTGGGATGCATCCTTTAGTCCCTTTTTTTATGGGAGAACTTCATCCTTTAGGTAAAAAATTAGCCTCTTTACAAAGATGTTTGCGGACTCAAGATATTGAAAGTGTTGGTGATGACTGCCACAATACTTTTTTTGAAATGTTGGGTAATTGGAGTTTGGGTGATTATTGGAAAAAAGAAACCATAGAGTTGTCTTTTGAATTTTTAATTGAAGAACTTAACATTAACAAAGATAAAATTTCTGTGACTTGTTTTGCCGGTGATAAAGATGCTCCTAAAGATGAAGAAACAGCCAAGATATGGGAATCTTTAGGGATTCCTAAATCTAGAATTTATTTTTTAGGGAAAAAAGATAATTGGTGGTCTGTTGGAGAAACCGGTCCTTGTGGTCCAGATACAGAAATGTTTTACGATACTGGCAAAAAATCTTGTGGACCTCAATGCCAACCAGGTGATAGTTGCGGAAAATATATAGAGATTTGGAATGATGTTTTTATGGAATTTAATCGTTTACCAAATAGTAAATTAGAAAAATTGAAACAACGTAACATTGATACGGGTATGGGAGTAGAAAGAATGACCGCTGTTTTACAAGGAAAGGATGATATTTATCAAACGGAATTGTTTGTTAATTTAATTAAGAAAATTGAAGAAATTTCTGGGAAGAAATATGAAGAAGAAAACAAAAAAGCAATGCGTATAATAGCTGATCATATTAGAGCAGCAACTTTTATTATTTCTGATGGGATAGAGCCTTCTAATATAGAGCATGGTTATATCTTAAGACGTTTAGTCCGTAGAGCTATTCGTTATGGAAAATTGATTGATATTAAACAAAATTTTATTGTTCAAATAGCAAAGATAGTAATTAAAGACTTTGGGACAGATTATCTACATTTAAAAGAGAATGAAAAGAAGGTCTTTAATAGTTTACAGGGGGAAGAAAATAAATTTGGAAAAGTTATCGAAGAAGGTTTAGGAAAGTCAGAAAAAGTATTTAATAAAAAAACAGCAATTAATCATGAAAAATATTCTCAATTAATGCAATTTAAGGATAAAGAAGAATTTTTTAGAGAATTTTATAAAAGCCTTAATAAAAAAGAAGATCTTAAAAAGAAATTTGATGTGTTGGTGGATAAAGAAGAGATTTCTAGAGCTACTGTTTCGGGAAGAGAAGCCTTTGATCTGTATCAAAACTATGGTTTTCCGATTGAAATGATTATTGATTTAGTTCAAGAAAAAAGACTTCTGGTTGATATTGAAGCTTATCAGAAAGAATTAGAAAAGCATCAAAAGATTTCTCAAAAATCATCTTTAGGTAAGTTTAAAGGTGGGTTAAAAGATCAGTCAGGTCAAACTATTAAATATCATACGACAACGCATCTTTTACATCAGGCTTTGCGTGATATCTTAGGATCTCATGTTAGACAGGTTGGTAGCAACATTACTTCGGAGAGATTACGTTTTGATTTTAATCATCCTGAGAAACTAACCGATGAAGAAATTAAAAAAGTAGAGGATTTGATAAATGAAAAAATTAAGTCTAACCTTAAAGTAGAAATGGAAGAACTGAGTTTGAATGAGGCTAAGGGAAAAGGAGCCTTATCTTTTTTTGCTCAACGCTATGATAATAAGGTAAGAGTTTATTCTATTGGTGATTTTTCAAAAGAAGTTTGTGGGGGTCCACATGTACCTTTTTCAGGTGATATTGGCAGTGTTAAAATAATAAAAGAGAAAGCGATCGGGGTAGGCCGAAGAAGGATTTATGCTCAAATTATCGAAAAGTGAACAGGAAAAAAAAGAATACTTTTTTGCCCTAGAAATTGATGTTGATCGGGTCAAAAGTGCTATTTGGACAATAAAAGAAGATAAAACAAAATTGGTTAGTCTGGGTGATAGTTTTTATTGGGAAGGGGAAGAAAAATTACTTGAGGTAATTGATGATTCTTTGTCTTCGGCAATAGAAAAATTTAATTTTCAAGAAGAAGGAGATGAACCTAAAAAAATTATTTTTGGCTTATCTACAGATTGGGTTAAGGAAAGTAAAATTGCTTCTGAAAAATTAGAAATCCTTAAAAAGATTTCCAAGAAACTTGATTTATCTCCCTTAGGTTTTATTGTAATTCCGGAAGGAGTTGTTCATTGGCTTAAAAAAGTTGAAGGGGTTCCACCAACGGCTGTTTTGGTGGGTCTAAGTGAAAAAAAGATTTCCGTGACCTTAGTTGATTTGGGTAAAATTTTAGGAACTAATTTGGTCGTTAGAAGCGGAAGTGTAGGAGCTGATTTAGCTGAAGGATTGTCTCGTTTTGAAAGAGACATTGCTTTTCCGGCTAGAGTTTTGATTTATGACGGTGAAGAAAATTTAGAAGAAGTAAGACAACAGTTAATTAATTATCCTTGGCAAGATCAAAAAGTAAGTTTTTTACATCTTCCTAAAGTAGAGATATTATCAGCTGATTTTGACATCAAGGCAATTGTTTTGGCCAGTGCTTCTCAAATGGCCGATGTAAAGGATGTGGAATTTTTAGGAGAAGAAAAAGAGGATGAAGAAGAAAAAGAGGATGAAGAAGAAAGAAGTGAGGTTAAGAAGAAAGAAATATCGGAGACGGAAGGAGTTAAAGAAGATGGAGAAGAAACTCACGAAATTGGACAAGAAGAAGTAAAAGAAGCTTCAAAAGAAGACAAGGAAGAGCTAACTCAAGTTTTTGGTTTTATAAAAGGCAAAGATATTAAAGAAGAAAGGCTAGAGCCTCAATTACCTGAAACTAATTATAAAGAACCTGCTGTTCAAGAAAATTCCTTAGAGGTTGAAGATAAAAGGTCATTTCAGATTAAAATGCCAAAAGTCCAATTAGGATGGTTCAGAGGGTTTAACTTTTCTTCTCTTTTTTCTTCCTTTAAGAGCCTTTCAGGGAACAAGAGTGGTTTGATTATAACTCTAAGTGTTGGAATTTTAGTAATTATTTTTATTACTTTGAGTCTTTTGTACTGGTATTTGCCAAAAGCTTCCATAACATTATTTGTTAAACCTCAAACTTTAGAAAAAGAACTTTTAATAAGTCTTGACAGATCTTTAGGTAGTCCTAATAAAGAAAAATCGCTTTTGCCAGCTCAGGAAATAGAAACAACGGTAACTGGGAGTAAAACTAAAGAAACAACAGGGACAAAGTTGATTGGAGAAAAATCTAAAGGGGAAGTGACGATTTATAATAACACTTCTCAATCAAGATCTTTTGATCAAGGAACAGAGATTTATGGTTCCAATGATTTAGTTTTTACCTTAGACGAAGATGTCAATGTTGCCGCGGAAAGTACAGAATCAGGTGAATTATATGGTATACCAGGAAAATCAGTAGTTTCAGTGACGGCTGAAGAATTTGGTAGTGAAGGGAATTTAGCTTCGGGGTCTGAATTTTCAATTGCCAATTATGCCAGGTCTGATTTTATTGCTTCCAATGGTTCAAGTTTTAGCGGGGGGACTTCAAGGGAGATTCAAGCTGTTTCGGAAGATGATCAAGATGATCTTTTGGCTGAATTAGAAGAAGAACTTAAACAAAAAGGACTTTCTCAATTACATAATGAGTTAGGGGTTCAAGATAAATTAGTTGAAGAATCAGTAGAACTTAAGATTTTAGAAGAAGACTATTCAGAAAAAATCGGTCAGGAATCGAATGAAATAAGTTTAGATTTGGAATTAAAAATAATTGTTTTAACCTTTAATGAAGAAGACTTCGAAGAATTAATCAAGGAAGAAATTATGGATTCAGTCCCTTCTGATTTTGATTATGATTCTTCACAAACGCAAACAAGTTTTAAGTTAGAGGATATTGAAGATGATGTTTATACTTTTAAAGCTCAATTCAAAGCTGATTTAACACCTAAACTTGATTTAGAAGTTATAAAAAATAATTTAGTTGGTAAAAAACCAGCTATTGGTAAGACATATCTTAATAATTTATCTAATGTAGAATCTTTTGAAGCGAAGATTACTCCTCGTTTACCAGAAAAACTTGTTACTTTCCCTAGGGTAGTAAAAAAGATTGACATTGAGGTGGAGTTAAGATGACTAGATATATTTATATTAAGAAAGAACCCCAAACAGAAAAGATTAATGTTAATAAAGGTAATTTTGTAAAGCATCTTTCTTTTTGTGTCTTATTGCTGGGTTTTATTATTTTGACAAGTGTTTTCTATCCAATTTTAAATTATGAATTTAAAAGTCGTCGTTTTTCCTCTCGTTTAGTTTCTCCGATTAAAGTTTTAGGTGAAGGGACAACAATTGTTGATTATAGTCGTCCGAATAGCTGGTTTCCGACCGCTAAAGATTTACCACCTAAATCAAGTCGTATTACTCATTATTCTTTGTCTATTCCTAAATTAAAAATTGAAGATGCAATAGTTCATGTTGGTGGGGAGGATTTAATGGATAGTCTTATTCAATATCCAGGAACATCTTTGCCAGGTCATTATGGTAATGCTGTTGTTTTTGGCCATTCAGTTTTACCTCAATTCTTTAACCCTCAGAATTACAAAACGATTTTTTCTACTTTACCAACGTTAGAAAAAGGTGATGAAATCTTTGTTTCTTTTGATGGAATTTTGTATCGTTATCAAGTTATTGGCTTACGTGAAGTTTTACCTGATGATGTTTCTGTTTTACAACAACATTATGATAGTGAATATTTAAGTTTAATTACTTGTGTCCCTCCAGGTACTTATTTAAGACGCTTAGTTATTAAGGCTAAATTAACGAGAATTTAAGATGAATATTTTAGGAATAGATTTTGGTTTAAGTAGGATAGGCCTAGCGTTGGCCGATTCAGAAAGTAAATTACCTTTTCCTTTTGAAGTTCTTAAGGTAAAAGGAAAACCTTTATGGAAGGTTATTGATGAAATAAAAAAAGTTTGTTTAAAAGAAGATGTAGAAAAGATTATTTTAGGTATACCTGACGGAAAGATTTCTCAAGATGTAAGAGTTCTTGGGAGAAAGTTAAAAGAATTGTTAAAATTACCTTTGGATTATCAAGACGAAAGCTTGACGAGTAAAGATGCACTTGGTAGAATGATAACATCAGGGGTAAAGAAGAAAACCCGAAGAGAGAGAGAAGATGCGTTTGCCGCAGCTTTAATCTTAGAGAGATATTTTGAAAGGATAGACAATGTTTAAAAATATTATTGCACCGGTACAAGCTTGGCTTCTTGCAAAAGGACAGTGTGTTGGTTGTGGTCGTGATTTAGATAAAGGTAAAAAAGAAAATAAAAAAGATAACATACAAAAAATTACTTGTAAATGTGGGCGTATTTTCATCTATGACTCCAAAACGAAAAAATACCACCGGGCTCTCTTTGAAGAGGTTTAATCTTCCTATACTTTTTTTAGTTTTAACTATTTTAGTGGCTTGTTTTTTTTGGTGGCGTTGGGCAGTTACTCCTTTAAATAGTGGTTCCGCTTTTACACAAACATTTGTGGTTAAAAAAGGAGAAAGTCTTTCTTCTATAGCTGTTCGTTTAGAAGAAACTCAATTAATTAGAAACAGTATTGCTTTTAAGATTTTTGTTCTTTCAAAAGGATTATCTACTAAAATTCAGGCAGGAACTTTTTCTTTAAGCCCTAGTTTAAGTTCAAATGAGATTGCTTATACTCTAACTCGTGGGACGGCTGATATTTGGTTGACTTTTCCTGAGGGTTGGCGTCGTGAAGAAGTTGCCCAAAGACTGGGATCTAAATTGGATAACTTTAATTCAATTGAATTTTTAAATTTAACAAAGGGTAAGGAAGGGGAACTTTTCCCTGATACCTATTTAGTCCCCAAGCAGGCTTCATCTTCGATGGTCTTAAAATTGTTTGAAAAAAACTTTTCTCTGAAATTTGATAGAACTTTGGAAAAGGAAGCTCAAAAAGCGGGGTTAAGTAAAAAAGAAGTTTTAATTTTAGCCTCCTTGATTGAAAGAGAAACTAAAAGTGATGAAGATAGGGCCATTGTGGCTGGTATTTTAATTAAAAGAGGAGAAAATGATTGGCCACTTCAGATTGATGCTACTGTTCAGTATATTTTAGGTAAGAAAGGTAATTGGTGGCCTCAAATTAATGGGGGAGATTTAAAAATAGACTCTCTCTATAATACTTACAAAAACAAGGGTTTGCCACCTGGACCAATTTGTAATCCTGGTTTAGCTTCAATCAAGGCTGTTTTGTATCCTCAAAAGACCGATTTTTGGTTTTATCTTTCTGATAAGACCGGTAAGATGCATTATGCTAAGACTAACGGAGAACATAACAATAACATCAGAAAGTATCTTGTAGATTAAATTTTAAGGTCTTTTTCCCTAGTTGACAGTGTTCGTTTTTTATGTTAAATTTATTTAAATATTTAAAGTTTCTTAATTTGAGCGCGCAAAGCGCGCTTAATTGTTGACCGAAAAAATTAATGATTTCTTCTAACAAAGATCAACGGGTTTTTTGGGGCAAAATTTATAAAAGTTTAACGCCATCTGACTTGCTCGCTTTACAGCGAGATTCTTATAATTGGTTTATAAAAGAAGGTCTTAAGCAGGCTATTTCTGAAATTTCCCCTATCACAGATTTCACCAGTAAGAATTGGGAGCTACATCTAGAAAATCCGGTTTTTGGTGAGACTAGACATTCTGTGACAGAAGCTCTCTCTAAAGGTTTAACTTACGATCGACCATTAAAAGTAGAAACAACTTTAATTAACAAAAGGTCTGGTAAGAAGACCAAACAAAAAGTTTTTTTAGGCGATATTCCCCATATTACAGAAGTGGGGACTTTTATTATTAATGGGGTTGAAAGGGCTATTGTTAATCAATTAGTTCGTTCTCCGGGTGTTTTCTTCTCTGGAGAAATTGATAATACCAGTGGACGTATGTTGTACACCGCTGATGTTAGACCGCTTCATGGGTCTTGGTTAGAGTTTATGATTAATCGTAATGATGTTATTAGTGTTAGGATTGATCGTCGTCGCAAATTTCCCGTAACCGCTTTGTTACGGGTTTTTGGTCTTTCAACCGATGAAGAAATTTTGAAAGTATTTGCTGATGATAAAAAAGCAGCTAAATTTTTATTAGCGACTTTAGCTAAAGATCAAACTAAGAACAAGCAAGAGGCTTTAATTGAATTTTATCAAAAGTTAAGGCCAGGTGAACCAGTTATTTTAGAAAACGCTCAGGAGTTGATTGATAATATGTTCTTTAATGTGAGACGTTATAATTTGGGTAATATTGGTCGTTTCAAGGTTAATAAACGTCTTGGTTTAGAAGGTAAAGATGCTTCAAAAGATTGGGTTTTAAATCAAAACGATTTAATCCAATCAGTAAAATATCTAATTAAACTTCAAAATGGAGAAGGGGAAGTTGATGATATTGACCATCTTTCCAACCGAAGAGTAAGAAGGTTGGGAGAACAGTTGGTTGAGGGTCCTTTCAGAATTGGCCTTTTAAGGTTAGAAAAAGCTATTAAAGAAAAAATGAGTTTGGTTCCGGCTGAAGAAGAGGCTTCAGCTTCTCGTTTAATAAACGCAAGGCTTTTAGTTGCTTCTATCAATGAGTTTTTCCGTAGTAATCAACTTTCTACTATTTTAGATCAGACTAATCCTTTATCAGAGTTAGATAATTTAAGAAGAATCTCCGTTATGGGAACGGGAGGAATTACTCGTGAAAGAGCTTCTTTCTCTATTCGTGATATTCACTTTTCTCAATATGGGCGTATTTGTCCTGTTCGTTCTCCCGAAGGACCTAATATTGGTTTAGTTACCTACTTAAGTTTATATGCCAAAGTTAATGAATATGGGTTTTTAGAAGCTCCCTATTTTAAGGTAGAAAAAATTAAGAGAGGTAATAAGACTAGAATAAAGATTACCGATGAAGTTGTTTACTTATCTGCTGATGATGAACAAAATCATCATATTACTCATTCTGGAATTGGTATTGATGATAAAGGTTTCATCACTGATTCTTGGATTCCGGTAAAATTTCAAGGTGAACTTTTAGAAGTTCCAGTAGGAAAAGTAGACTTAATTGAAGTTAGTCCAATCGAAGTAGTCGGAACATCAGCTTCCTTAATTCCTTTCTTAGCTCATGATATGCCAGCTCGAGCTTTGATGGGAACTCACATGGAATGTCAGGCTGTTCCTTTGGTTATGCCAGAATCTCCTATTGTTGGGACGGGCATGGAAAAAGTAATTGCTGAAGCCATGCATAGGGTGGTTAAAGCTCGCCATGATGGAAAGGTAATTTTTGCTGATGCTCAAAAAGTAATTTTAAGAATTAAAAATAAGAATAAGGATCTTAAAGACACTGAAAATGTTGTTTTTAAAGGGAATGAGGAAACTTATTTTATCTATAAATTTCAAAGAACTAACCCAAATGGAACTTGTTATTCTCAGAAACCATCAGTAAAAGTTGGCGATAATGTTAAAAAAGGTGATCTTCTAATTGATGGTCCTTCTTGTGATCAAGGGGAATTATCTTTAGGTCGTAATTTGCTTATTGCTTATTGTTCTTATCAAGGCTTGGAATATGAAGATGCTATTGTTGTTTCAGATAGGCTCTTTAAAGAAGATGTCTTAACTTCAATTAATATTGAAGAATATGATGCTGCTGTTGTCGAAACCAAACTTGGTCCGGAAGAGTTAACTCGTGATATTCCTAATGTTAGTGAATCAGATTTAGCTAATTTAGCTGAAGACGGAATCGTTATTATTGGTAGTGAAGTTGGTCCAAATGATATTTTGGTTGGGAAAATTGCTCCTAAGGGAGAAACAGAACTGACGGCTGAAGAAAGATTATTAAGAGCTATTTTTGGTGAAAAAGCACGGGAAGTTAAAGATACTTCTTTGCGTGTTCCTCATGGAGGTGGTGGAACAGTTATCGATGTTCAAATTTTAGACAGAGAAAAAGGGGATGAACTCGAAGCAGGAACTTTAAGAAAAGTAATTGTAAAAGTAGCTCAAGTTCGTAAGGTAACTGTTGGAGACAAAGTTGCCGGTCGTCATGGGAACAAGGGAGTAATTTCTAAGATTGTGCCTGAAGGAGACATGCCCTTCTTGCCAGATGGAACACCAGTTGATATTATTATCTCTCCTTTATCTGTTTTGTCTCGTATAAATTTGGGCCAATTATTTGAAGCTCATTTAGGTTGGGCTGCTGAAAAATTAGGTTATAAAGTATCTGTACCTGTTTTTAGTAAAATTAGTGAAGAGAAGATTGTTGAAGAACTTAAAAGAGCTGGTCTGCCTGAAGATGGAAAAGTATTTTTACGTGATGGTCGTAGTGGTGAAGAATATGAGACAAAGACAGTTGTTGGAATAGAATACATCTTGAAATTAGTTCACATGGTTGAAGATAAGGTGCATGCCCGATCTACGGGACCTTATTCTTTAGTTACTCAACAGCCATTAGGAGGAAAGGCTCAAATGGGAGGACAACGTTTAGGAGAAATGGAAGTTTGGGCTTTAGAAGCTCACAGAGCGGCCCATACTTTACAAGAAATGTTAACTGTTAAAAGTGATGATGTTGTTGGTCGAGCCAAGACTTTTGAATCTATTGTTAAGGGTACAGAATTTGTTAGTTCGACCGTTCCAGAGTCATTCAAGGTTTTAATTAAAGAACTTAATAGTTTATGTTTAGATATTATTCCTATTAATACCAAAGAAGTTAAAGAAGAAATCGAAGAAGAAGTTAAAGAAGAGAAGGTTGAAAAAAAAGATGAAGATATTAAAAAAGATAAAAAAGAAGTAAAGAAAGAGAAAGAAAGTAAAAAAGGAGCTAAAAAATAAAAATGGATAATAAAATAGTTGACTTTTCAGGTTTAAAAATTAAATTAGCCTCTCCATCAACAATTAAGTCTTGGTCACATGGTGAGGTTACTAAGCCTGAAACAATTAATTACCGAACATTAAAGCCAGAAAAAGATGGTTTATTTTGTGAACGTATTTTTGGACCAACTAAAGATTGGGAATGTTATTGTGGAAAATATAAAAGGATTCGTTATCGAGGTATTATCTGTGACCGTTGTGGTGTTGAAGTTACCCAAGCTAGAGTTAGAAGAGAACGTATGGGTCATATTAATTTAGCCTCTCCGGCTGTTCATATTTGGTATTTTAAGAGTACCCCATCAAAACTTTCATTAATTTTAGATATTTCTCCAAAAGATCTAGAATCTATTGTTTATTTCGCTAAATATTTAATTACTAAAATTGATCAAGACAAGAAAAATAAGATTTTAAAGAGTCTTAATGAAAAATTAGAGAAAGAAAAGAAAAGTCTAAAAGAAACTCTTGATAAAGAAATTAAAATAGCTGAAAAAGATAAGGGAAAAGAGGAAAAAGAAACAACCAAAAAAATCAAAAATAAAGAACAGCAAATTTTAGCCTTAGAAGAAATTAGGCTCAAAACAAAACAAAAAATCCAAGCTTTAAGAGATGATCACATTGTTGAGCAAGAAAAATTAGAGAGTGAAAATGGGGAAATAATTGAATTTGTTAAAGCAGTTAGAGAGCTAAATTTACTAACTGAAGACCAATATTTTAAATTGCTTTCCTCAAAAGCGATTTCATTCCTAAAATTTGGAATGGGAGCAGAAGTCCTTTTAGAGGCTTTGAAGAGTTTAGACCTTAAGAAAATTGTTGTTGAACTTCGTCAGGAAGTTAAAGAAACAACTGGTGCTCGTCATATCAAGGCAACTAAAAGATTGTCTCTGCTTGAAGAAATGGTTAGATCTGAAGTTGATCCGTCTTGGATTATTTTAAGGATTTTACCGGTTATTCCTCCTGATTTACGTCCAATGGTTCAGCTTTCAGGGGGAAGATTCGCTACTTCTGATTTAAATGATCTTTACAGAAGAGTTATTAATAGAAATAATCGTCTAAAACATTTGATCGATTTAGGAGCTCCAGAAATAATTTTACGTAACGAAAAGAGAATGCTTCAAGAAGCAGTTGACAGCTTGATTGATGTTTCTAAAAGCCCAGTTAAAAGATTGCGTCGTCGAGCTCAACCATTCCGTTGTTTGTCTGATATTCTAAGAGGAAAGCAAGGCCGTTTTCGTCAAAATCTTTTAGGAAAACGAGTTGATTATTCTGGAAGGTCTGTCATTGTTGTTGGACCAGAACTAAAGATTACCCAATGTGGTTTGCCAAAACAAATGGCTTTGGAAATGTTTAAGCCGTTTGTTTTAAGAGAATTAATTTTGTCTGGGATGGCTCCTAATGTTAAAAGTGCTAAATATACTCTAGATCATAGGCCACCTGAAGTTTATGATATTTTAGAAAGAATTACCAAAGACCATTTGGTTTTACTTAATCGAGCTCCAACCCTACATAAATTAGGTATTCAAGCCTTTTATCCAGTATTGGTAGAAGGTAATTCTATTAAGCTTCACCCTTGTGTCTGTAAAGGGTTTAACGCCGACTTTGATGGAGACCAAATGGCTGTTCATGTCCCATTAGGAGAAAAGGCTCAAGAGGAAGCAGCTAAATATATGAGAGCTGATCATAACCTATTAAAACCTGGTGATGGTTCTCCAATTACTATTCCTGACAAGGAAATGGCTTTAGGTTGTTATTTCCTAACCTCCGTTAATACTCATCAGGATTCATATCCAACAATTTTTGCTGATGGAAAAGAAGCAATTTTGGCTTATCAAGAAGGAAAAATTAAATTACGTCAATTGATAAAAGTAAGAATTGATAAAAAAATAATGGAAACGATTGTTGGAAGAATATTATTCAATGAAATCCTTCCGGTTGAAATTCCTTTTGTTAATGATGATGTTCGTCAAAAAACTGTTCAGTCTTTAGTTACTAGAGCTATTCAAATTTGTGAAGAAGATCGTATTGTTAAATTAGTTGATGATCTTAAAGATATTGGATTTAAATATTCAACTCTGTCAGGAATTTCTTCAGGTATTTTTGATTGTGTTGTCTATCCTGGAAAAGACAAACTTATCAAAGAATCTAATGAAAAAGCTAATAAATTAGAAAAAAGCTTTTTAGAAGGTTTAATTACCGAAGAAGAAAAGCGTCGTTTATCTAAGGAAATTTGGTTAGAAACATCTGAAGAATTAGCTGATTTGACTTGGGAGGAGTTTAAGCCAGGGAACAGTATTCGTTTAATTATTGATGCCGGTTTAGGAAGAACTTCTAAAGAACAGGTTAAACAACTTTCGGCTATGCAAGGTTTAGTTGTTGATCCATTAGGTAAGATTGTAGAGTTGCCTATTAAATCAAACTTTAGAGAAGGTCTCTCCGTTTTTGAATACGTTACTTCGGCTAGAGGATCAAGGAAAGGATTGACTGACACAGCCTTAAAAACTGCTGATGCTGGTTATTTAACCAGACGTTTGGTTGACGCTGTTCATGACATTATTCTAAGAGAAGAAGATTGTAAAACTAAAGAAGGTATTATTATTAACAGAGAAAAAGATGAGAAAAGAGCAGATAAATTTTTCTTAAGAGTTAAGGGACGAGCTCTAGCTGAGTCTGTTTTAGATCCTAAAACGAAGAAAGTTTTACTTAAGAAAGGGGAATTAATTACCGATCAAAATGCAGGTATTTTAGAAACCCATCAGATAACTAAGTTAAAAGTATTCTCACCTTTAACTTGTGAGTCTCGTCATGGTCTTTGTCAAAAATGTTATGGATGGGATATGTCTACTAAGAAATTAGCTGAAATTGGGACACCAGTTGGTGTTCTAGCCGCCCAATCTATTGGTGAGCCAGGGACACAGTTGACATTAAAGACGAAACATTTCGGTGGTATCGTTGTTTCTGATGTGACTCAAGGTTTACCAAGAGTAGAAGAAATTTTTGAAGCAAGATTACCAAAAATAGTTTCTCCTTTGACTGAAATTTCAGGAAAAGTTAGTGTTGTCGAAATTGACGATGGTCATAAGGTTAAAATTAAGACCGTTGGTCAGAAACCAATTGAAGAAAGAGAATATATTATTTCAGCAATTAATAAACTAAACGTTAAAGATGGTCAATTAATTGGGGCTGGAGAAAGAATTTCTTCAGGGTCATTAGATATTAAAGATATTTTACAGGTTAAAGGACTTCAAGCAGCTCAAGAGTATTTAATTGAAGAGTTACAAGATGTTTATGAATCTCAAGGAATTCCAATTCATGATAAACATTTTGAACTTATCGCCAGAAGAATGAGCGATAAGGTTAGAGTAGAAAGTTCTGGAGACACAACTCTTTTAGCTGGAGAATTTATTAGTAAGAATAGATTTGGGGAAGAGAATGCTAAGGTTTTAGCTGAAGGTGGAGAACCATCTATGGCTAAGGTTGTTATTCTAGGATTAACGAAAGTTTCTTTATGTACTGATTCTTGGTTATCGGCTGCCTCATTCCAAGAGACAACCAATATTTTGACCACGGCCTCTTTAGAGGGGAAAGAAGATAGTTTGATGGGTCTTAAAGAAAATGTTATTATTGGTCGCCTTATCCCGGTTACTCCAGAAAGGGTCAAAGAAGATTGAGTTTAAGGCCAACTTCTGATAAAATTACACACCATGCCAACGATATCTCAATTAGTTAGAAAAGGAAGAAAAAAGACACAAAAGAAGGTCAAAGGGACCGCTTTACGAAAGAGTTTTAATGCTTCCAAGAGGCGAATAAGTCAAACCATTAATCCTCAAAAAAGAGGGGTTGTTTTATTGGTTAAAACGATGGTTCCTAAAAAACCTAACTCTGCTTTAAGAAAAGTAGCTAGAGTTAGATTATCTAATAAACAAGAAATTACCGCCTATATTCCTGGTGAAGGACATGAATTAGCCGAACATGGAATTGTTTTAGTTAGAGGTGGACGTGTCCAAGATCTTCCAGGAGTAAAATATCATATTGTTCGTGGAAAATTTGATTTAGCCGGAGTAGAAGGCCGTCAAAAAGGACGATCAAAATATGGAAGCCGTAAGGAAGGAGGAGCAGCTCCTAAGAAGGAAGAAGCTGGGCCAGCATCTCAAGAAGCCCCGGCTACTTCAAAAGCTGCTTAAAAATTATTTATGCCAAGAACAGGAAGAGTTAAAAAAAGAGTAATTCTTAAAGATCCAATTTATCAAAGTCTTTTGGTTAATCGTTTAATTAATAAGATTATGATAAGTGGTAAAAAAACCATTGCTCAAAGACAAGTTTACAAAGCCTTGGAAAGTTTAGTTGATAAAAAGGATGGAATTAAAGACAAAGATGATCCTCTAGAAATTTTAGACAGAGCATTAGAAAACATTAAGCCAAAGATGGAAGTTAGAGGGAGACGTATTGGAGGGGCTTCTTACCAAGTTCCAATCCCAGTTAGATCTGATCGTCGAGAATCATTAGCTTTACGTTGGTTAATATTAGCGGCTCAATCAAAACCAAATAAAGAATATCATCACTTTTGGCAAAAACTATCTTCAGAAATAAAAGACGCTTACAATAATACTGGTAGCGCTGTTAAGAAAAAGGAAAATACTCACAGAATGGCTGATGCCAACAAGGCTTTCAGTCACTTTAGGTGGTAAAAATTTATTAG
>CAZJJY010000002.1:38199-44235 GCA_964546445.1 uncultured Gammaproteobacteria bacterium | reverse complement strand
GAATGGCTGATGCCAACAAGGCTTTCAGTCACTTTAGGTGGTAAAAATTTATTAGGACTGCTCTCTTTTTATCTATTTCAATCTCAGTATGAATAAGATTTATATTTTTTAATAAAAGAAATATTTTGATATAGTCATACTCAAAATGAATATTGAGCGAGAAGATCAAGTGTCCAATCAGAGAGGTGAAAAATCTCCATTTTTCTTTTGGAAAGATTTAAAAAAGAAGAAAAAGATTTTTGCTATTTTTTAGTAAATAACGGTGGGATGTTAGGTTGGAATAAAGAAAGCATAGACAAAACTTCCATGGGATTAGTTCAGGTAGAGGATTTAGTTAAAAGAGGAGTATTGCGAAAAACAACACTTTTCCAGTTAGCTAAGGAGTTTATTGAAGACGATTTTAGTCGTGATAAAAAGGAAGAACTTAATGAACAGGGAGGTTTTATATCTTTAACTAGTGAAGAAGATCGCGACTTTTTTAGGAGCTTTGACCAAGCTTTTGAGATAGTAGATAAGGGGGAAACCTCTGATAATTTAGAAGAGAGATATCAGATTGCTAGAGAAGACGTTTATGATTTTATAGATCTACTTTTTTAGGACTATTTTTCTCTCTTAAACTAAATTAGGTGATTTCTTTCACCAAATCATCAATAAAATTTAATCGTTCTTGAAGATATATAAAATTTCATAGTTTAAATTTATTGTTATAAATCAGTTTTCATATTTTACCATTTTAAACTTCTTGTTTCCAAAGAGTATTTTTAAACTCCTTTTTTGTTTTAGGGTATTTTTGATAAGTATTGTAGATATTAAAAGGATCTCTTGGCTCTATTTTATTTCCGTTTTTATCTCTGGCGAATTCTTGAAAATGAAGATGGACTTCATCCCATGAGGGATATTTTTTTATATCTGGTCTTTTTGGATAATCCTTATACCCCCAAGTTAAACCACTATCACCAGCATAACCAATTAAATCTCCTTTTTTTATCCAAGTATAATATTTGGAATTTTTCATCCTTTTAGGACTGGTTTTATAGGCATATGGGTAGTAGTTTTCTTTTATTTTTCTTGGGGATCCAAAGGGAATGTTGTTACTTATTTTGCTTAAATGTCCATATTGGGTATATCTTTTATTTTTTGGATGATAGATTTGAACAAAAAATCCCATACCATTGTTGACATTTTTGTTTTTATATTTTTTTAAAGATTTATCTTTATTTATTACTTGGAAGCTATGGTAAGAGCTACTTACCCAGCCTTCAGCACTAGCATAAACAGGTTCATTTCTTCTGGCTTTGAAATCTATACCAGCGTGAATTTTGAGACCATGAATCTTTGTTTCTTTTTCTGAATAAAACCAGCCTTCAGTTATTTTTATTGAAGATTGTTTTAGGGGAATCTCTAGATATGGGATAGAATCTATCTTTTTTAACTTTTCGATATATTTTTTAAGTCTCTTTTCTTTTCCTATCATTTTTCTATTTTGATTATAACATCTTGATTTGAAGCTAGATTTTTGTTAAAATAATTATATTGAAGCGACTGCTTCTTTTGATGAAGCAGTTTTTTATGTTTTTAAATGGTAAAATTTAGGTAGTATGGCAGATAATAAAAAAGAGAAGAAAAGTTTAATAGTTCCGATTGATAAAGTCCGAAATATTGGGGTTATTGCTCATATTGATGCTGGTAAAACAACCACAACGGAAAGGGTTTTATATTACACCGGGAAAAACTATAAAATTGGTGATATTGACAAAGGTACAACTCAAATGGATTGGATGGCCCAGGAAAGAGAAAGAGGAATTACTATCGTTTCTGCGGCAACAACTACTTTCTGGAAAGATCACAGGGTTAACATTATTGATACTCCGGGTCACGTCGACTTTACGGCTGAAGTAGAGCGTGCTTTACGTGTTTTAGACGGTGGAATTATTGTTTTTGATGCTGAAGAAGGGGTCCAATCACAGTCAGAAACGGTTTGGCGTCAGGCTGATAAATATAACGTTCCTCGTTTAGCTTTCATTAACAAAATGGATAAATTAGGAGCTGATTTTGAGAATACACTTAAAATGATTAAGGATAGGTTGGAAGCAGAAGTAGCCGTGGTAACTTATCCTATTGGAGCAGAAAAAGAATTTACTGGTGTTATTGATATTATCAATGAAAAGGCTTTGATTTGGAAAGACGAAAAAGACAGTAAAGGAGATAAATTTGAAGAAACTGAAATTCCAGAAAATTTAAAAGATAAATTCAAAGAATACAAAGAAAAACTAATTGAACAAGTTGCCGAAGCAGATGAAAGTTTAACTGATAAGTATCTTAAGGGTGAAAAGATCTCAAAAGAAGAATTAAAGGCTGGTTTGAGAAGAGCAACTATTGCCAATATCTTAGTTCCTGGCTACGCTGGTTCTTCTTTAAGAAATAAAGGAGTCCAGCCTTTGCTTGATGGAGTTATTGAATTTTTACCAAGTCCTTTAGATGTCCCTTCAGTTAAGGGTATAAATCCTCAAACTAATAAGGAAGAAGAAAGAAAAAATGACCCTAATGATAATCTAGCTGCTTTAGCTTTTAAAGTTCAAACAGATCCGCATGTTGGAAGATTAAATTATATTCGTCTCTATTCGGGAACTTTAAAGGTTGGGGATGAAGTTTGGAATGCTGTTCAACGTAAAAAAGAAAGAGTTTCAAGATTACTCTTAATGCATGCCGACCAAAAAGAAGCAGTCGAAAAAGCAGAAGCAGGAGAAATTGTGGCTGTTGTCGGTTTAAAAGAAACCACCACTGGAGATACTATTTGTATCAAAGATAAGCCTATCATCTTAGAATCTATTTCTTTCCCTGACCCAGTTATTTCCCTAGCCATTGAACCTAAAACAAGAGCTGACCAAGAAAAATTAAGTTATTCACTAAAAGCTTTATCTGAAGAAGATCCAACTTTTAAAATTAAATATGACCATCAAACTGGTCAGACAACAATTGCTGGTATGGGGGAACTTCATTTAGAAATTCTTGTTGATAGATTAAAAAGAGAATTTAATGTTTTGGCTAATACTGGTCGTCCACAGGTTGCTTATAAAGAAACTATTAAACAAGAGGCTTCAGCTGAAGGAAAATATGTTCGTCAGTCTGGTGGTCGTGGTCAATATGGTCATTGTTTTTTAAGAGTTAGCCCTTTATCTCGTGGGGAAGGATTTAAATTTATAAATGAAATTAAGGGAGCATCTATTCCTTCAGAATTTATTCCGGCTATTGAAAAAGGGGTTAAAGAAGCGATGAATAAAGGAGTTTTAACTGGTTATCCTTTAACAGATATGAGTGTGGCCGTTTATGACGGTACTTATCACGATGTTGATTCTTCTGAAATAGCTTTCAAAATCGCTGGTTCTAAAGCTTTGCAGGCAGCAGCTAAAGAAGCAGATTTAGTTTTAATAGAGCCGATTATGAGTTTAGAAGTAACCACTCCTGAGGAATTTCTTGGTGACGTTATTGGTGATTTATCAAGTAGACGAGCCCAGATTTTAGAAAACGAAGATAGAGGTAAAATAAAGATTATTAAAGGAACCGTTCCTTTGGCTGAAGTTTCAGGTTATGCGACAACCCTCAGAAGCTTAACTCAGGGTCGAGCTACTTTCTATTTAGAACCGAGTCATTATGATGAAGTTCCATCAAATATCACCGAAAAAATTATTGAACAAAAAAATCCCTTGAAAAAGGTA
Organism: uncultured Gammaproteobacteria bacterium; assembly: GCA_964546445.1. Classification (GTDB taxonomy): domain Bacteria; phylum Patescibacteriota; class Microgenomatia; order PFEM01; family JAPLYW01; genus CAZJJY01. The sequence goes on along the minus strand of CAZJJY010000002.1, from coordinate 40,519 downwards.
GAATAATATAGTAGAATAACAGAAGCAATTTATAATTATTTATTATTTTAAAATTACTAGTTAATTTTAATTTTTTTAGGAGAAAAAAATGGCAGACAAATTTCTAAGAAACAAACCACATCTTAACATAGGTACAGTTGGTCACGTTGACCATGGGAAGACTACTTTAACTTCCGCAATTACAAAAGTCTTGTCTGAAAAAGATAAAAAGACAGAATATATGGCTTTTGATAAAATTGATGGTGCTCCAGAAGAAAAAGAAAGAGGAGTAACTATTAATATTTCTCATATTGAGTATGAAACTGACAAACGTCATTATGCTCATATTGATTGTCCAGGACATAAGGACTATATCAAAAATATGATTACCGGTGCCGCTCAAATGGACGGTGCTATTTTGGTAGTTGCCGCTAATGATGGTCCTATGCCACAAACCAGGGAGCATCTTTTGCTTGCTCGTCAAGTAAATGTGCCGGCTATTGTTGTTTATTTAAATAAGACTGATATGGTCAAGGATAAAGAACTTCTTGATTTAGTCGAAATGGAGATTCGTGAACTTTTGACTAAATATAAGTTCCCAGGAGATAAAACTCCTATTATTCGTGGTTCAGCTCTAAAGGCTTTAGAGGGAGACAAAGAAGCAGAAGAATCAATTGTCGAACTTATGAAGGCTGTTGATGATTTCATTCCTGAGCCAGAAAGACCACTAGATAAGCCTTTCTTGATGCCGATTGAGGATGTTTTCTCAATTAAGGGTCGAGGAACAGTTGTCACTGGTAGAATTACCAGAGGATCTGTTAACGTCAACGATGAAATAGAAATCGTTGGTATTAAAGAAACAACCAAGACAGTTGTAACTGGGGTTGAGATGTTTAGAAAAACTCTTGATCAAGGTCAGGCTGGAGATAACGTCGGTATTCTTATTCGAGGAATCGAAAAAGATGATGTTGAACGTGGTCAGGTTTTGGTTAAACCAGGATCAGTTACCCCTCATACTGAATTTGAGGCAGAAGTTTATATCCTCAATAAAGAAGAGGGTGGTCGTCATACACCATTTTTCACTGGTTATAGACCACAATTCTATATCAGGACAACTGATGTAACTGGAGAGGTTACCCTACCTTCTGGAGTAGAAATGGTCATGCCTGGTGATAATGCCAAAATGACGGTTAAATTAATTCAACCAGTAGCTTTAGAGGAAGGTCTACGTTTCGCTATTCGCGAAGGTGGGCATACAGTTGGAGCTGGAGCTATTTCAAAAGTAATCAAATAAAAAAAGAAAATGTCTAAGGGTAGAATTAGAGTACGTTTAAAGTCGTATGATCATCGAGTCATCGATGAGAGTTGCGAAAAAATATTAGAAGTTGCTTTATCAAGCGGAGCTAAGATTGTTGGTCCTATTCCTTTACCAACTAGAAAAAAGATTATGTCGGTTGTTTCCAGTCCTCATACCGATAAAGATTCTCAAGAACATTTTCAAATTTTAACTCATAAAAGATTGATTGATATCATAGAACCGACAGAAAGAACGATTGATTCTTTAATGCATCTTAATTTACCGGCTGGTGTCGATATTGAGATTAAGATGTAAAAACCCTTTTTTATATTGCAATTTCCCCATTTTTCCTTTATAATTACTCGTGATGGAGGTAAAACTCTTTTGAGTTGATTTTTAAATAAATTGTAGGCGCAAATAAGTAAGAGTGCCTCCGGCGCTCTTTTTTGTGGTTTAAAAGATGAAAAAAGACATTACGAAAGCAAAAAAAATTGAATCGATACAGAAATTTACAAAAGACGGGAAAAGAATTCCTGTTACTTGTGTTTCGTTTGAAAAAGAAACCTCTTTAAAGGCTGGGGATATAGTCAAAGTCACTGGTTTTTCAAAAGGAAAAGGATTTGCTGGTGTTGTTAAACGTTGGGGATTTGCGGGTGGTCCTAGAACGCATGGTCAGTCTGATCGTCTTCGTGCCCCAGGTTCTATTGGCCAAACAACTACTCCAGGTAGAGTCCACAAAGGAAAGAAAATGCCGGGACATATGGGAAATGACAATATAACGGTTATTGGTTTATCAATTATGGACGTTAATGAAAAAGAAAAAAAGATACTTATTAAAGGATTGCTTCCAGGATACAGGGGAAGCAATTTGCTTATTAGGAAGGATAAAGAAGATAAAAAGTTTGTTCCTCTAATGAAAGAAGGACAAAGAGATGTTCAAGAAACTGAAGAGGAAAAAGAAGAACGTTTAAGAAAAGAAAAGGAATCACAAGAAAAATTAGAAGAATCAGAAAAAGAAGAAAAACCTGAAGAAAAGAAAGAAGA
>CAZJJY010000002.1:0-38099 GCA_964546445.1 uncultured Gammaproteobacteria bacterium | reverse complement strand
AAGAGGAGGAAAAGAAGGAATAATATGACTCAAGTTGATCTTTACACCATTAAGGGGACTAAATCAGGAAAATTAAGTTTACCTGATGAAATTTTTAAAGTAGATGTAAATGAGGCTTTAATGTCACAGGCGGTAAAGGTTTATTTAAGTAATCAGCGAAAAGCTAAGGCTAAATCTAAGACTAGATCTGAAATTAATCTAACAAAATCAAAATGGGGCAGACAAAAAGGGAGTGGAAAAGCTAGACATGGGGCAAAGTCTGCTCATATCTTTGTTGGGGGAGGTACAGCCCATGGGCCAAAAGGAATTGAGAACTTTAAATTAAAATTAAGCAAAGCTTTAAAGAAAAAAGCTTTGTTTTCTTCTTTAAGTCAGAAATTAGCCGAAAAGAAGATTTTAGTTATTAAAGATTTTAAAAAACTAGAACCTAAAACCAAGAATATGGCTGAAGTTTTGAAAAAATTAAAGTTAGACAATCAAAAAGTTATTTTGGTTTTACCCAAAGATTTTGAAGAAGCTAAAAGAGCTTCAAGAAATATTGAGAATTTAAATTTATACCAGGCAGATTTATTAAGTACTTATCAGATTCTCAATGCTCAAAATATCTTATTTGCTCAAGAAAGTATAGAAGAAATTAAAAATAAATATTTAAAGAAAAAATGAAACTAAGTGACGTCGTAAAAAGACCAGTTATAACTGAAAAAGCAACCGCTCAAACTGCGGAGCAAAAGTATATTTTTGAAGTTGATAGAAGGTCAACCAAAGAAGAAATTAAGAAGGCAATAGAAAAGTTTTTTAAAGTTAACGTTTTAAAGGTGAGAACAATGGTGATTAAAGGAAAGAAACATAGAGCTGTAAAGACGAGAAAAGAAACACAGGGTTCTAATTGGAAAAAGGCAATAGTTTTACTAAAAGAAGGCGATAAAATAGATTTATTTGAAACAGAAAAATGAAATGGCTAGAAAATTAATAAAAATACTACCAAAAAAATCAGGAAGAAATGCGACCGGTAAAATTACCACCCGTCATCAAGGTGGCCGAGAAAAGAGATTTCTAAGAGAAATTGATTTTAAAAGAGATAAAAAAGATATTAAGGCCAAAGTCATGTCAATTGAATATGATCCTAATAGAACGGCAGATATTGCGCTACTTTTTTATGCTGATGGAGAAAAGCGCTATATTATTTCTCCTGTCGGTTTGGAAGTTGGTCAAGAGCTATTATCTGGAGAAGAAGTAGAAGTTAAACCAGGTAATGCTCTACCTTTAAATAAAATTCCCTTGGGAACAGTGATTCATAATATTGAGTTAAGACCAGGTAAGGGTGGACAAATTGCCAGAGGAGCAGGAACTGGAACAACTTTGATGAGTAAAGAAGAGAAAAATGCTATTTTAAGACTTCCTTCTGGCGAACAAAGGAAAATTAGTTTAAACTGTTATGCTACTGTTGGGCAAATCGGAAATGTTGATTGGAAAAACAGAGTTTTTAAAAACGCCGGGATTAAAAGACATATGGGGATTAGGCCTACGGTTCGAGGAGTCGCTCAGAATCCTTCTTCACATCCACATGGTGGGGGTGAAGGTAAATCAGGAATCGGGATGCCTTCTCCAAAATCACCTTGGGGTAAAAAGACTTTAGGTAAAAGAACTAGAAAGAAAAAGAAATATTCTAATAAATTAATTATTAAAAGGAGAAAGAAATAAGATGTCAAGATCATCAAAAAAAGGTCCTTATATTGACCAAAAATTATTAAAGAAAGTTATGGCTCAAAAAGATGATAATAAAAAAGAGCCGATTAAAACTTGGGCAAGATCTAGTCAAATTCCACCGGAATTTGTTAATCATACCTTCCAAGTTCATAATGGGAAAATTTTTATTGATGTTTTTGTCGGTGAAGAAATGGTTGGTCATCGTTTAGGAGAATTTGCCCTCACAAGAACTTTTAGAGGGCACGGTAAAATTGTTAAAAGAATCATTAGTAAAACTTAAAAGGAAAATAAAAATGGAAGTTATCGCTAAAAGTAAAAATATCAGAATGAGTCCTAGAAAAGTTAGGTTAGTGGCTGATGTTGTTCGTGGTTTAAAAGTGGAAGAAGCAGAAAAGATTTTAATTGGGGTTAATAAAAGGGCGACTGGACCTCTTTTATTAGTATTGAAGCAGGGAGTGGCCAACGCCACTAAAAACTTTGATTTGATTAAAGAGACTTTAGTTTTAAAAAGTTTAGAAATTGGGAAAGGACCAACTTACAAAAGAGGAAGACCAGCTTCCCGAGGTTATTGGCATCCTATTTTAAAAAGAACAAGCCATATTAGAATGATTATTGAAGGCGAAGAAAGAAAGAAAGAAGAAAAACCAAAGAAAAAAATATTAAGAGGTAAAAAGGAAACTAAAAAGGAGGAAAATGGGACAAAAAGTTAATCCTTTCAGTTTTAGATTGCCGCAAACAAAAGATTGGAAATCTCGTTGGTTTGCCGCTGATAAAAATCAATATCAAAATAATTTAATTGAAGATGTTAAAATCAGAAGGTTTTTAATGGCAAAATTAAAATTAGCTGGTATTTCTCAAGTTATAATTGAACGTTCAATTAACAAGATGAAAGTTATTTTACATGTTAGTCGTCCGGGTGTTGTTATTGGACGTGGTGGTTCAGGTTTAGAGACTTTAAAAAGGGAACTTTGCCAGATGGTTTCTATTGATAAACCAGAAAAAAATCTAGAAATTGAAGCAGTTGAAATTAAAAGCCCTGATTTAGTCGCTTTTTTAGTTGCTAATAAAATTGTTGAACAGTTGGAAAGAAGATTTCCACATCGTCGAGCTGTTAGTCGAGCTATAGAAACGGTTATGGCTTCAGGAGCTAAGGGAATAAAAATTGTTTTAGCCGGAAGAATTAATGGAGCCGAGATTAGTCGAACTGAAAAATTTGGTGATAAAGGAAAAACAGGAAATGTTCCGACACAAACTTTGAGAGCCGATATCGATTTTGCCAGTGTTCCCGCTCTAACGAGATCAGGTTACATAGGCGTTAAAGTTTGGATTTATAAAGGAGAAGAAGGGAATAAGTAATTATGTTACAACCAAGGAAAAGTAAATTTAAAAAACAGTTTCGCGGCAAGATGAGAGGTTTTGCTTCCAGAGGTAATACCCTAGCTTTTGGTGAATATGGATTAAAGAGTTTGGGTCGTGGTTGGCTTAAAAACAACCAGCTTGAAGCAGCTAGAAAATCAATTTCTCATCATACTAAAAGAGCTGGTAAGGTTTGGATTAGAGTTTTTACCGATAAACCAATTACCAAAAAACCAAGTGGAGTTAGAATGGGTGGTGGTAAAGGAGATGTCGATACATATGTGGTGACTATTATTCCTGGAAAAATTATTTTTGAATTAGCCGGAGTTCCAAAAGAGATTGCCCATCAGGCTTTAAAAAGAGCGGCAGCTAAATTACCTTTTAAAACAAAAATTATTAGTAAAGAGGATTAAAAAATGAAAAAGAAACAATTTGAAGAATTAAAAACAAAAGATTTAAAAGCCTTAAGAGAACAGGTTAAAAAAGTCGATCAAGAAATTTTTAAATTAAAAATGGATAAAAGAACAGCCAAGTTAAAAAATATTTCTTTATTAGGTCAAAAGAAAGTTGATTTAGCAAAAATTAAAACGATTATTAGAGAAAAGGAGTTAAATTCATGAAACAGTTTGTAGGTAAAGTTATTGGGACTAAAATGGATAAAACGGCTAAGGTGTCGGTTTTAAGAATTAAAGTCCACCCGATTTATAAAAAACGTTTAAGAGTCAAGAAGACTTATCATGTTCATGATGAAATTGGGGTTAAAGTTAATGACAAGGTGAAATTTCAGGATTGTCGCCCAATTAGCAAAACTAAAAAACATAAAATTGTCGAGATTGTCAAAGATAAGCAAGTTAAAAAAGAAACTAAAAAAAGTAAAAAATAATCATGATTCAATTAAGAAGTATTTTAAAACCAGCCGATAACAGTGGCGCCAAAAGATTAATGGTCATTCATCTTTATGGTGGTTCTAGAAGGCGTTTTTCTAGAATTGGAGATATTGTCTTAGCTGTTGTCGATCAAGCTACTCCAAGCGGAGTTGTTAAGGATAAAGAAATGGTGAAATGTTTAATTGTTAGAACTAGAAAAGAAAGAAGAAGAGATGATGGCTCTTATATCCGCTTTGACGATAATGCCGTTGTTATTATTGACAAAGATGGTAATCCTAGAGGAACTCGTGTTTTTGGACCGATTGCCAGAGAGATTAAAGATAAAGGCTATGCTAAGATAGCATCCTTAGCTCCGGAGGTTATATGAAATTAAAAAAAGGCGATAAAATTATTGTTATTAAAGGTAAAGATAAAGGAAGAAAAGGAAAAATTGATAAAGTTTTTCCTAAAACAGGAAAAGTTTTGATTCCTGGGATTAATGTTTCTAAAAGACATCTTAAATCTCAAGGTCAAGGTAAGCCAGGAGGTATTGTTGATAAGGTTATGCCGATATCTTTAACTAATGTCGCTTTGTTATGTTCTAAATGTAATAAAAAAACAAGAGTTGGTTTTCAATTAAGCAAAGGAGAAAAACAACGTATTTGTAAAAAATGTCATGCCTTATTATAAAAATGACTAATTTAAGAGAAAGATACCAAAAAGAAATAAAAGCTAAGCTACAAAAGGAGTTTAAGATTGATAATGTTTTTACTGTTCCTAAGGTTGAAAAGGTTGTTATTAACATGGGGATTGGGGAGGCAACCGAAGATAAAAAGATTGTTGAAAAAGCCAAAGAAGATATGATTGCCATTACTGGACAAATTCCAAAAGTGGCTAAAGCTCGTTTATCAATTGCTGGTTTTAAATTAAGAGAAGGTGATCCAATCGGTTTGGTAGTTAATTTAAGAGGTAAAAGAATGTATAATTTCTTGGAAAAACTGTTTACAATTGTTTTTCCTAGACTGCGTGATTTTAAGGGAGTTCCTAAAAAAGGTTTTGACGGTCGTGGTAATTATAATTTGGGCTTAAAGGAGCAAATCGTTTTTCCAGAAATTGATTACGCCAAGATTGATAAGACTCGTGGTTTGCAAATTACCATTGTGACCGATACCAATGAAAATAAAAAAGCAGAAAGATTGTTAACAGAATTAGGAATGCCGTTTGAAAAGGATTTAAAAAATGTCTAAAACATCAAAGAGAGTTAAAAATCTAAAAAAACCAAAATACGTAACAAGAAAACGTAATCGTTGTCTGCTTTGTGGACGACCACGTTCTTTTATGCGTCTTTTTGGTTTATGTCGAATTTGTTTTAGAGAATTAGCCAATAAAGGAGAGTTACCAGGAGTAACAAAATCATCATGGTAGTTATGCATCCAGTATCAGATATGTTAATTAGAATTAAAAATGCCTATCAGGTCGGCAAGAGAACGGTTGAGGTTGATTATTCTAAGATCTTGAATGAAATAGCTAAGCTTCTTCTTAAAGAAGGTTATCTTAAGAATATCAAAGAAGAAAAGGTAAATAAGAACTTTAAGAGACTAAAATTAACCTTAAAATATAGATCTCACCAACCTTCTTTGACAACTATTAAAATAATTTCAAAACCGGGTTTAAGAATTTATGCCAAGGTTGATAAAATTCCTCAAGTTAGGGAAGGAATTGGTATAACCATTGTTTCAACGCCTAAAGGATTAATGACCAGAAAAGAGGCTAGGAAAGCTAATCTTGGAGGGGAGGTCATTTGCCAGATTTGGTAAAAATAATATGAGTAGAGTCGGAGAAAAACCAATTGATATTAAAGAAGGAGTGACCATTAAACTTGAAGGACATAAAGTTGAGGTCAGTGGTCCTAAAGGAAATTTAAATCTTAAAGTCCCTTTTGGAATAAAAGTAGAGATTAAAGATAATCAAATTTTTGTTACAAATTCAAAGCCAAAAGTAAAATCTTTTAAAGCCTTGCATGGTTTAATAAGAACTCTAACTTTTAATATGATTTATGGAGTTACCGAAGGCTTTAGTAAAACTTTAAAAATTGTCGGCGTTGGTTATAGAGTAAATCTAGAGGGTAATAAATTAGTCTTTTCTTTGGGATTTTCTCATTTAGTAGAAATTACCTCACCTGAAGGAATTAAATTTGAGGTTCAAGGGAATGATACCGTTATTGTTTCTGGAATTGACAAAGGTTTAGTTGGTGAAACTGCGGCCAAGATCCGTAGTTTTCGTCCACCAGAACCCTATAAAGGAAAAGGGATCCGTTATGAAGATGAACATGTTAGAAGAAAAGCTGGTAAGGCTGGTAAGGCTGGAGCTGCTGGGGCCGGAGGAGCAGAATAAAAATGAAAAAAGAAATAAAAAAACAGAAAAATAATAAAAATGTAGATAAACGTTTTCGCTTGGCTGTTTTTCGTTCCAATAAATATATTTATGCTCAGATTATTGATGATAAAGAGAGTCATACCTTAGTATCATGTGGTGAAAAAGAATTAAATAAAAAAGATCTTAAAGAAAAAATAACCAAGGTTAAAAAGGCAGGTTTAGTTGGTGAGCTTTTAGCTGAAAAGGCTAAAAAAGCAGGAGTTAAAAAAATAAAATTTGATAGACGTTCTTATAAATATCATGGTCGTGTTAAAGCATTAGCTGAAGGGGCCAGAAAAGGAGGCTTAGAATTCTAATGGAAGAAGATGCTAGGGATTTTGAAGAAAAAATAGTTCAAATTAGTCGTGTTTCTAAAAAAACCAAAGGAGGAAACAAGATTGGGTTTTCTGTTCTGACCGTTGTCGGTGACAGAAAAGGAAGAGTTGGAGTAGGTTTAGGGAAAGCATTAGATGTTAGAGGAGGAATTAAGAAAGGAATTAGTAAGGCTAGAAAAAATTTAATTGATGTTCCTATAAAAGAGACAACTATTCCTTATGAGGTAAGAATGAAAAAAGGAGCGGCTAAAATAATATTAAAACCAGCTCCAAAAGGAACCGGTCTTATTGCTGGTGGCCCAGTCAGGGTGGTTGTTGAATTAGCTGGGATAAGAGATATCGTAGCTAAGATTTTAGGAACAACTAACAAGGCCAGTAATGTTTATGTTACTTTGGCAGCTTTACAAAAATTATCAACTATTTATCAAAAGGAGAAAAAATAATGAATCTTAATAATCTTAAGAAAACCACCAAATCATCAAAGAAAAGAGTCGGTCGTGGTTACGGCTCAGGTAAAGGTGGCCATACATCGGGTCGCGGTTCTAAAGGAGCCAAGTCTAGAGGGAAAATTCCTTTGGATTTTTCAGGGACAAAATCTAAAAAGTCACTTTTCAAAAGATTACCTTTGCAAAGAGGTAAAGAAAAACTAAAGGCTATCAAAAACAAACCTTTGATAGTTAACCTTAGTTATCTTAGTTTATTTAAAAAAGATGATAAGGTTAATAAAGATAGTTTAGCCAAATTAGGTATTGTTGATTCAAAGCAAGCCGAAAAATTTGGCGTTAAAATACTCGGTGATGGTAAACTAGAGATAGCCTTAAAGGTTGATTTGCCCTGTTCTAAGTCAGCCAAAAAGAAAATAGAAAAAGCAGGCGGTAAGGTTTTGCAAGAGAAATCTAAAGCTAAATGAACAAAATTTTAAATACTATTGTTAATGCTTGGAGAATTCCTGAACTTCGCCGTCGTATCTTATTTACGGCTTTTATTTTTGTTGTCTTCAGATTAGCCGCTCATATTCCTGTTCCAGCTGTTAATGCAGCTGCTTTAAAGAGCTTGTTTGCTCAAAACCAGCTTTTAGGTCTCTTGGATATCTTTTCCGGAGGAACACTAGCCAACTTCTCCATTATGGCTTTGGGATTAAATCCTTACATTAATGCTTCCATTATTTTCCAACTTTTAACCATGGTTATTCCTAAGTTAGAGGCTTTACAAAAAGAAGGTGAATATGGGCAAAAGAAAATTCAACAGTATATTAGAATGACCACAATTCCTTTGGCAGCCATGCAATCTTTTGGAATGTACGCTTTACTACGTAACCAAGGTATTATTGCTAATTTAGACCCTCTCAGGCTATTGACTTTAGTTGTAACCATGGTGGCCGGAACTGTCTTTTTAATGTGGTTGGGAGAATTAATTTCTGAAAAAGGAATTGGTAACGGTATTTCTATGGTTATTTTTGCCGGTATTGTTGGCCGTTTACCAGCTTCTTTTGGACAGACAGCCAGTATCTTTAGTCCAGAAAATGCCTTGAATATTTTAATCTTTGTCATTATGGGAATTGCCGTTATTGCGGGGATTGTCTTTATTAATGAGGCTAAAAGAAAGATTAAAATTCAGTATGCGCGTCGTATTAGTGGGCAAAAAATGTATGGAGGTCAGTCTACCTATTTGCCCTTGAAGATTAATCAAGCTGGAGTAATTCCTATTATTTTTGCTGTTTCTTTAGTTTTACTTCCTTCCATGTTAGCTAATTTTTTACAAGGAGTTCCGAATGATCTTTTGGCTCGTTTTGCTACAGGTGTAACAAGATTTTTTAGACCGAATGGATTTTCCTATAATTTTATTTATTTTGTTTTGGTTATCGGTTTTACTTATTTTTATACCGCTGCTATCTTTAATCCTAAAAAGGTTGCTGATGAGATTAAAAAGTACGGTGGTTTTATTCCTGGTATTAGACCAGGAGAACCAACCGTTCATTACCTTAATAAAATTTTAAGTAGGCTTACTTTAGTTGGAGCATTATTCTTAGGTGTTGTTGCTATTTTACCTTCTATTGCCCAAGGAATAACTGGGGTTGCGACCATGAGCTTAGGGGGAACAGGAATTCTTATTGTTGTCTCAGTTGTTTTAGAAACAACCAGACAATTGGAATCAATGATGGTTATGCGTAGTTATGATAGTTATTCTAAATAAATGAATTTTATTTTATTAGGACCTGCAGGATCAGGTAAATCAACTCAGGCTAAAATGTTAGCTGATTTTCTGGGAGTTCCCTGTTTAACCGTTGGGAATTTACTTTCCTATATTTCTAAAGCAGATACTAAAGAAGCAAAAGAGATAAAAGAGGCGATGGAAGAAGGAACTTTAGTTGAAGATGAATTAACATTAAAGATTTTAAATGAACAGTTAAAATCATCTTCTTATGAAAATGGAGTAGTTATTGATGGTTTCCCAAGAAATGTTGAACAAGCTAGGGAATTTAATTTTGAATTAGAAAAGGTTTTATATATTAATATTTCTAATGAAGAAAGTAAAAAAAGATTATTTAAAAGAGGAAGAAAAGATGATACAGAAGAGGCTATTAAAGAAAGATTAGATATTTTTCACGAAGAGACTAGGCAAGTTTTAGATTTTTATAAAGAAAAAGGGATTTTAATTGAAGTTGGTGGAGAAAGAGAAATAGAAAAAATTCATCAAGATATTTTAGAAAAATTAAATTTGAGTAGCTAATGATATTTATTAAGAATAAAAAGCAGGTTGATGTCATGATCGAAGGGGGTAAAAAATTAGCCTTTGTTTTAAGGGAGGCTAAAAAGCAAGCAGAAGTAGGGAAAAGTTTATCTTCTTTAGAAAATCTAATATCCAAGTTAATTGAAGAACAAAATGGAAAAGCTTCTTTTAAAATGGTTTCAGGGTATAGATGGGCAAGTTGTTTAAATATTAATGAAGGGGTTGTTCATGGTATTCCTGATGGTTATAAATTAAGGAAAGGTGATCTTTTAAGTATTGATATTGGTATATTTTATAAGGGTTTCCATACTGATATGGCCGAAACAATTCTTATTAGTGACAAAAAGGATAGGAAAAAAGAGAAATTTTTAAAAGCAGGTAGAAAAGCCTTGAGGTCAGCTATAAAACAGGCCAAATCAGGTAACCGAATTGGTCATATCTCACAAGCTATTCAAAAAGAGTTAAAAAAGGCTGGTTTTAATCCAGTCAAGAATCTAACTGGGCATGGAGTAGGTAGAGAATTGCATGAAGATCCAATGATTCCTTGTTTTTTTCAAGGAAGAATGGAAAATACAGATTTAATCAAAGATGGCATGGTTTTAGCTATAGAAGTTATTTATGTACAGGGGAAACCTGGGTTAGTTATTAAGGAGGATGATTGGACAATAGAGACGGAAGATGGAAAATTATCCGCACTTTTTGAACATTCGGTGCTTGTTAGAGGTAAAGAACCGGTAGTTTTAACAGCCTTAAATTAGGTTCTGGACTAAAGGTTATAGGTTTGGTAGAATATAAGAACAAAAAAGATGGTAAAAAAGGAAGAAACTATTAAATTAAAGGGCGAAGTTACTGAGTCCCTACCGAATGCAACTTTTAGAGTAGAGCTAGAAGACGGAAGAATTATCTTGTGTCATCTAGCCGGGAAGATGAGAATTTATCATATTAAGGTTATGGTTGGTGATCAAGTTGATTTAGAGATGACCCTTTATGATGACGAAAAAGGAAGAATAGTTAGAAGAAATTAAAAATGAAAGTTAAATCAAGTGTTAAAAAACGTTGTATTAAATGTAAAACAGTACGACGCCGAAACAAACTTTATATTATTTGTGAAAACCCGACCCATAAACAGAGGCAGGGTTAATTAAAGATGACTAGAATTATTGGAATTGACTTACCAGAGAACAAAAGAGCCGACATTGGGCTTACTTATATCTATGGTTTAGGTAAGCATAATGTTTTGGAAGTCTTAAAAAAGGCCAAAATTGAGCCTGATAAAAGAATTGGTAAATTATCTGGTGAAGAAGTATCTCGTATCACCAAATCTTTAGATACTTTTTTGGTTGAAGGTGATTTAAGAAAGAAAGTTTCAGAAGATATTCAAAGATTAAAAACTATTGGTTCCTATCGCGGTCATAGACACACCGATGGATTACCAGCCAGAGGGCAAAGAACTCGTTCTAACGCTCGTACTAAACGCGGTAAGAGAAAAACTATCGGAGCGATGAAAAAAGATGATCGAGCTAAGTTAGGAACAGAATAAAATAATGAAAGCAAAAGTTTTTGTTTCCGCCACTTTTAATAATACTTTAGTAACCTTTACCAATATGGAAGGGAAGACTCTATGTTGGGGTTCAACCGGAACATTAGGTTTTAAAGGAACAAGAAAATCAACTCCTTATGCGGCTACTAGTGCTGTTGACACCGTGGCTAGAAAAGCCCAAGGATTGGGAGTAACCGAAGTTGAAGTTTATATTAAAGGACCTGGGCCAGGTAGAGACGCTTCTTTAAGAGCTTTAAGGTCAGTTGGCCTAAAAATGAGTTTAATTGCCGATGTAACACCGATTCCTCATAATGGACCTCGAGCAAGAAAGCAAAGGAGAGTATAAAAAATGGCAAAATACACAGGACCTAAATGTAGACTATGTCGGCGAGAAAAAGTAAAACTGTTTTTAAAAGGAGATCGTTGTTATTCTCCTTCATGTCCAATAGATAAAAAAGGACCGGTTGCACCAGGGCAACATGGTTTAAGAACATCAAGAGCGAGAGTAAGTGAATATGGGAAACAATTAAGAGAAAAACAGAAGGTTAAAAGAACTTATGGAATATTAGAGAAGCAACTTCATAATTACTTTAAGAAAGCTCAGAAAGCAAAAGAACTTAAAGGAGAAGTATTATTACAGATGTTAGAATCAAGATTGGATAATGTTGTTTTTAAATTAAAATTTGCTCCATCAAAATCTTTTGCGAGACAATTAGTTTCTCATAAACATATTTTGGTTGATGGTAAGAAAGTTAACATCGCTTCTTTTTTACTTAAACCAGGACAAACTGTAAGTTTGTCTGATAAAGCTTTAAAATTAGATGAAATTAAAAAGTTGTTAAAAACTAAAGAAAAAATTCCAGCATGGCTGAAGAAAAAAGCCGCTGTTGGTCAAGTAGTCAGGTTACCTAAAAGAGATGAGATTGAAGGCGACATTGATGAAAAATTAATAGTAGAATATTATTCTCGTTAAAATTAAAATATTAAAGGAGGCAAATTATGCTTAAAACACTTTTCGATATAAAGACAGAAGAAAGTAAAAACGATTATGGTCGTTTTATTATTGAACCTTTAGAACAAGGTTACGGTCAAACCTTAGGTAATTCTCTACGCCGAGTTTTACTAAGTTCTTTACCTGGAGCGGCTATCACTCAGGTAAAAATTAACGGCGCTAAACATAAATTCTCAACTTTGGAGGGGATGAGTGAGGATATCATTGAATTTATCCTTAACCTTAAGGAAGTTAGAGTTCAATACGAAGGTGAAAAGCCAGTTAAGCTAGAGCTTGAAAAAAATGGTCCTGGTGAAGTTAAAGCCGGAGACATTAAGGCTTCCGCCGGAGTAGAAATTGTTAACAAAGATCATGTTTTGGCTAATTTAGCTAACAAACAAAGTAGTTTGAAGGCTGAGATTACCGTTGAGCGTGGTTTTGGTTATGCACCGGCCACAGAAAGAGAGGTAGATAAATTGGGAGTTATTCCAGTTGACGCTGCTTTTTCACCTGTCAAAAGAGTTAACTATCAAGTCGAGGCAACTCGTATTGGTCAACGTATTGACTTTGATAAGTTGATTCTAGAAATTACTACCGATGGTAGTATTAAAGCAAAAGACGCACTTGTTTCAAGTGCCGATATCTTACTTGCTTTCTTTAACCAAATTATTAACCCTAAGAAAGCAGTGGTTAAGAAGGTTAAAGAATCAAAGATTGATTCTGAAACGGGGAGCTTAACTCTAGAAGAGTTAGATCTTCCAACCAGAATTGTCAATGCTCTACGTAAGAGCGGTTACGGAACTGTTTCCGATTTATTCGGAGCTAATCCTGATAATTTAGCTAAGGTTAAAAACCTTGGGGATAAATCAATTAAAACCGTTAAAGCTGCTTTGAAAAAGCAGGGTATTGAGTGGGAGGTTGGCAAAAAGAAATGAGGCACAGAGTTAAGGGTCGAAAACTTTCTCGAAACTCAGCTCAGAGAAAAGCCCTCTTTAAAAGTTTAATAAACAGCTTGGTTTTACATGGGGAAATTAAAACCACCCAAACCAAGGCTTTGGCTATTAGAGGGCTAACTGATAAACTGATTACCAAGGGAAAGAAGCAGACCCTTCATGCCCGACGCCTTATTCTTTCTTTTTTACAGAACAAAAAGGCGGTTAATAAAATCGTTGATGAATTAGCCCCTTTGTTTAAAGATAAAAAAAGCGGATTTACCAGGATTACCAAAATTGGTAATCGCAGAGGCGATGATGCTTTGATGGTTAAGATAGAATTAACCAAGAAACCAGAAAAGAAAGTAGAGAAAAAAGAAGATAAAAAAGGAACAAAGGAGGAAGTAAAAACTTCTAAAGAAACTGCCAAGAAATAATTATGACTTTCAAGACAAGAACAACCAAAGCCAAGGATATTAGAAGAGAATGGCATCTTTTAGACGCTAAGGGTGAGATATTGGGAAGATTATCCGTTAAAGTAGCCAATCTTTTAATGGGTAAGACAAAAACTTATTTTGTTAACTATTTAGACTGTGGTGATTATGTTATTGTCATCAATGCTAAAAAAGTCAAGATCAGTGGAAATAAAGAAAGAGGAAAACTTTACCGAAGGCATTCAGGTTATCCTGGAGGATTTAAAGAATTAACTTTTGAACAGCAAATGGATAAAGATCCAAGAAAAATTATTCAACATGCTGTTAAGGGGATGCTCCCAAAGAATAAATTAAGAGATCCAAGAATGTCGAGATTAAAAATCTTTGTTGATGATAAACATATTTATGAAGATAAATTAAAAGGACAAACAAAGAAAGAAAAGGAAACTAAATAAAAATGGCAACTAAAAAAAAGAAAGACTATATTTATACTGTAGGAAGAAGAAAAGAGGCTGTTGCTAGAGTTCGTCTTTTTAAAGGCAAAGGAAAATCAATTGTTAATGATAAACCAATTAATGAATACTTCCCTTCAAAACAGGAAGAGTTCTTTTATTCAAAACCTTTTAGAGTAACTGATAAAGAAGGAAAATATTATATTACGGTGAGAGTAAAAGGATCAGGTAAGAGTGCTCAACTAGGTGCTATTATTCATGGAGTAGCTAGAGCTTTAGATAAAGAAAACAGAGAAGTCTATCATGATATTTTAAAGAAACATAAACTTCTTACTAGAGACCCAAGAGCCAGAGAAAGAAGAAAAGTTGGCCGAGGTGGTCGAGCTAGAGCAAAGAAACAATCTCCAAAACGTTAATTCTTATTATTTTAAATTTATCTCTTGTTTTTTGGTATGCTTTATGCCAAAATTACATTCACTATGAGCCAAGATCAGAAAAAACAAGCAGTAAAAATTGCCATGGAACAGATAGAAAAACAGTATGGTAAGGGTTCTATTATGAAGATGGGAGAAAAGGGTGCGGTTAAGAAAGTTGATGTTATTTCTTCTGGTTCTATTTCTTTAGATATTGCTTTAGGAGTTGGTGGTTTTCCTCGTGGAAGAGTTGTTGAAGTATTCGGTCCCGAAGCTTCTGGAAAAACTTCTGTTGCTTTAAGTGTTATTGCCCAAGCGCAAAAAGCTGGCGGAGTCGCCGCTTTTATCGATGCCGAACATGCTTTAGACCCAACATGGGCTGAGGTTTTGGGAGTTAATTTAGATGAGCTTTTAATTTCTCAACCAGATACAGGAGAACAAGCTTTAGAAATTGTTGAGACTTTAGTTAGATCTGGAGGAATTGATATAATTGTTGTTGATTCTGTCGCCGCTTTAGTCCCTAGAGCAGAAATAGAAGGCGAAATGGGAGATTCAATGATTGGAGTACAGGCCAGATTAATGTCTCAGGCTTTGCGTAAATTAACAGGGGCTATTTCTAAATCAAAAACAGTTGTTCTCTTTACCAATCAATTACGCCATAAAATTGGTGTCATGTTTGGTAACCCAGAAACAACTCCTGGTGGTTTAGCTTTGAAATTTTATTGTTCGATGAGATTAGATATTAGAAAGATAGAAGTTATCAAAGATGGAGAATTAGCAATTGGTTCTCGCCATCGAGTTAGGATTAAGAAAAACAAAATGGCTCCACCTTTTAGAGTAGCTGAATTTGATATTCTTAATAATGCTGGTATTTCTAGAGAGGCAGATATTATTAATAAGGGTGTAGAATTAGGGATTGTTGAAAAATCGGGTGCTTTTTATAAATATGGAAAACAGATGACCGCTCAAGGTAAAGAAGCCGCTCGTATATTTTTAGAAGAGAATCCTAAGTTAAGTAAGCAAATTGAGGCAGAAATTTGGAAAAAGGAAAAGCAATTATAAATTTTCAAAGACTTTTAGATAAAGCAACACGTTTTTTATCTTCTCGACCCCGTAGCGAAAAAGAAATCAAAGACTATCTTTTTAAAAAAAGACCTAAAGATGAAGAACTTCGAGAAAAAGTTTTAGTTGAACTTCGAACTTTAAATTTAATCAACGATAAAGATTTTGTAAAGTGGTGGTTAGATCAAAGATCTACTTTCCGTCCGCGGGGGGAGAGATTGTTAATCATGGAGTTATTAAACAAAGGTATTGCTAAAGAACTATTGGATGAAATGGTTAAAGGAAAGATAAAAGAAGTCCCTTTAGCAAAGAAGATATTTTTAAAAAAGGAAAGAGCTTTAGCTAATTTGCCTTTTTTTAAGAAAAGGCAAAAGATGGGTAATTTCTTATTAAGAAGAGGCTTTTCTTACGAAACAGTTAAGAAAATACTTGATGAAAAGATCAAAAAGAAGTAAAATGACTACTGTATTAATGTCTTTAAGGAATATTGGTTTATTTTTGAGATGAAAAAAATTATAGCTATCTGCAAAAAACTACTTAAAAAGATTCGTTAATCTTTCTGGTTTGGTATTGCTTTCCTTATTAAGACATTAAAGTTTGATTATTTTATTTTAGAAAGGATATTATTATGGGAATTTTTGATACATTACTTACTAAACCTATTAGAGAAGAAAAAAATAAAGCTGGAGGAAAACAAACAAAAGCTAAAGGGAAAACAGCCAGAAAAACATCTTCTGAAAAATCAATCGCCCAACAGGTGGTTTTAAGGGCGGCTGAATTAGAACGTCAAGAAGGGGCTTTAAAAGAAAGAGAAAGACTTTTAAATAACAAAGAAGGAGATTTAGATAAACTTCAAAAAGAAGTTGAAGATATTAAAAAGAAAGAAGTTTCTAAATTAGAAAAGATTTCTTCTTTAACTAAAAAAGAAGCTCGTGATTTAATCTTATCAGCCATGGAGAAAAAGATTGCTGATGATGTTGCTCGTCGTATTAAAGAAGGAAAAGATGAGGTTAAGGCCATTGTTGATGAAAAAGCTAAAGAGTTATTTGTCGAAGCTATTCAACATGGAGCAACCGATTGGGTTGCTGAATATACTGTTTCTAGTATTCATCTTCCTGATGAAGATATGAAAGGAAGAATTATTGGTCGAGAAGGAAGAAATATTCGGACCTTTGAAAGAGCAACTGGAGTAGAAATAGAAATAGACGAAACAAATGATATTCGTCTCTCTTCTTTTGACTCAGTTAGAAGGGAAATTGCTCGTCGTTCTATTGAGAAATTAGTTAAAGACAGACGTATTCAACCTTCTCGTATTGAAGAAGTAGTTGAAAAGACGAAAAAAGAAGTTGATAAGATCATGTTCGAAGAAGGAGAAAAACTTTGTCATGCCGTCAAGGTTTACAGACTTCATCCTGATTTAATTAAACTCTTAGGTCGTTTCAAATTCCGTTTTTCTTATGGACAGAACATGATTGTTCATACGTTAGAAGAAACAAAGATTGGTATTCAGCTTGCGCATGAAGTAGGAGCTGATATTAATATTGTCAGATTAGGTTGTTTACTTCATGACATTGGAAAAGTTATTAATGAAGAAGAGGGAACCCATGTCGATTTAGGGGTTAACTTGGTCAGGAAATACAGACTACCTGAAGAAGTAGTAGCTTGTGTTGCTGAACATCATGAAGACAAAGATTTCTCTTCAGCAGAATCTCGTTGTGTTTGGATAGCTGATGCTGCTTCTGGAGCAAGACCTGGAGCAAGGTATGAGCCTCATGAGGAATATATAGAACATATGTCTCAGATTGAAGACATTGCTTCTGATTTCCCAGGGGTTAAAGAAGCTTTTGCTTATCAAGCCGGTCGAGATGTTAGGGTCATGGTTAAGCCAGAAGAGGTCTCTGACGATGAGTTAACGGTCTTAGCTGATAAGATCACCAAGTCATTAGAAGAGAAGGCTTCTTATGCTGGACAGATCAAAGTAACCTGTATTAGAGAGCTACGGGCTTCTGATGTTACCAAGGCTAAATAGCTTTGACAATTTATACTATTTGTAGTAGAATCTCCCTATGACTAAAAAAGACTTAATTAATCTTGTTGCTAGTAAAGCCCATTCTACTAAAAAAGCTGCTGAAGAAGTCATTGATGTTTTTCTATCTGAAGTTTCTAAATCTTTAGCTAAAGGGGAAAAAGTAGTTTTATCTGGATTTGGGACTTTCAGAGTTGTGAAAGTTAAAGATAAACCTGTCATTATTCCTGGTAGCGGTGAAAAGAGAATGGTCAAAGGACATCGTGCCCCTCGTTTTTCTCCAGGAAAACCCTTAAAAAAATCCGTACGATAAAATACCTCTAAAAAGTTTTTAAAGTTTTTCTATTTTAATTTATTTAAATATTTGGAATTGTGTTGAGGGGAGGAGTAGGGTCTTTGTTTATGGTATCTATATTTGCTATATAGCCTTTAAAGATAGCCTACTCCCGCCTGAGAAATATAGTGTTAAGGGCTTATATTGTTTACCTTAACTACGACTGCTTCTTGCTACCAATACATCAATATCCTTGAAACCACTACCCATTACTTTCATAAACATCATTCCTTTCTTCGTTGAAACCTTAGTGTTAAAACCTAGTTCTCTTGTCGGTTTTAGCTTTTGTCCTCCATCTGCGTTTTAGTTTGGTTAAATCCTCTTGTCGAGCGCATAAGTGCCTCCTTTTTTAGCGTGATGATTCATTCAATGATTTGGCGAGTCAATTATATCCTTTCTCTCAGTATTATTTTAAGAAAGTTTTATATAAGCGCATTTGCTTATTTTTTCTTGCTCACTTGTTCATGTACTAATTTTTATTGTATACTTCTTTTTTTATGAAACAATAACCTTTTTTATTGTTCAAAATCTTTAGCCAATTCTTTTATTTGTCTTTTACGAATAATAAGTTTATCGTCGGAGTCAATAATTGCTTTTGCTTTATCAAAACTTTCTTTTGCTTCTTGAGGGTTATCTTCTTTTAATAGTTTTGCTAAATATATATGACAGCCTGAAGACCATACATGTACAAGGAATGGATCAACTTCGTCAGCATAATCTTCTATTTGTTTTAATCCCTTGAGTATTGTTTCTTTACCTTTTTCTTTTTGATTGTCTTTAAAGAAGGCTTCGCCTAAATGATAATAATAATCTCCCTTTTCTGTATTAGTTCCATGATATTTTTCAATGGCTAATTCATATTGTTTTATAGCCTCTTTATAGCTCTTGAAAAGCATGGCTGTCTTACCAAGATTAAAATAAGAAGAACCAATTATTTCTGTAAGATTATATTTTTCAGCAATAGAAAGACTTGCTTCGGAATCTTTTTGAGCTAAAATAGCATAGCTTTAACAAGACTAGAATAATCTTTTTCTTTCTGGTAATTAAAGATGGCCTCTTCAATAAATTTTAAAGCCTCGAGATGATTGTCTTTTTCTCTCGCTTCTTCAGATAGTTGGTGAAATTTAAGTCCGGAAGAGTTATTTTTTTCATCCATGATCTTAATTATATTATTTTTATTAAAGCTTAGAGTTTCTTCTTACTTTAGCCTCAAAAATAGGTTAAAATATAGGTTATGAAATACTTTGTTAAGACTTTTGGCTGTCAGATGAATGAGGCAGATTCTGAAAAGATTTCTGGTGTTTTGGAAACCAGATTGTACCCCATTCTTTGATTTTTTAAACTACTTTTAATTCCCGTTTTTAGTTATAAGTTATTTACTTATTCTTATATCTAATTAATTAGGCGGAGTATTTTTATTATCAGGAATAATTTTATACTGCACTTCTAATGGGATTTCTGACACAATAGTATATTTTTTTTCTTTCTCTGATTTAACAGATACTTTAAATAAATACATACCATTTTCTGATACTGGAAGACCTTGCACTTTTAATCTAGTTCTTAATCTTTTACTTTCTTTTGGAAATTTTGCTTCATTTATTATCTTTTCTAATATATTTCCTTTGGGGTCAATCAATTTGATACTAATATTAAGATTTATTTCTTTACTTAATTCCTTAGTCCAAAAACTTACTATTTCATAACTGATAGGAAATACAATCTTTTTTTGTTTTTTTAAATCAGTTGTTTTTGGATTATTTATTGGTTTTAGTGTTGAGCTGAGTTTCTCTAATATTCCATGTAAAGAGATAGTGTTATCATCTTGATTGATTACACTTTCCTTACATAAAACTGACCATATGTGTTTTATTTTCATATTGCGTAATTTTCTAAAAAACCAGATATTTTAAAATTTTTAGACACGTCTTTAGTATCCGTTTTTTTAACCGTTTTTTCTAAAGAAATCTTAACTGAAGGAATATCCCAAACTTGTTTATATGTTTTGGTTTCTTTAGGTGTAATTCTAACTTCAACATTAGAATCTAGAGCATCAGCAGCTTTGTTAAGAGTCCTCAGAGAATAACTTTTATAATCTCCACTTTCTAATCTAGCTATATTTGGTTGACTAACACCAATAAGTTTAGCGAATTGTGTTTGAGTTAAGCCTTTATTTTTTCTTAAATTATATAATTGTTGAGCAATGGCAACAGCTTTTTCTGCATCTTTTAGTTCTTTTTTTAAACTTGAATCGCTTGAAACCTTTTTAGAGATATCTTTATAATAACTATTTTTCATTTTTATTTTTCCTTTTTATTTTTTTCCTTTAATAATTTTCTTCCAAAAGCTATTCCACTATTCATACTTCTTCTATCATTTTTAAGATAACCATTCAGTAATTTTATTCCGTCTTTATCATAGCAAAAATTTATTCTAGCTTGTAATGTATTAGACCTTGCCCTTTCTTCAAATAAACCGTTACCCAGTGAGGCGGTAAACGGACGTTTCCTGTTTTGCCTGTTCCTGATATGTTTTAAAATAGTATTTATTTGAATCCATAATTGCTTATGCGACGAAAAAATTCCGTCCAAAAACTCTTTGGCATACTTTCTGCCATTAAGAGATTTGTAATAATCAATTTCATCTTGCATTCATCCTCAACAATTATACCATATTTGGTATATATAACCACAATCTTATATTATAATTTTTTATTGGAGTTGTAAATAGGGAGATAAAAATTTAAAAAAAAACCTGTTTAATCTAAAAGAGCTTTTTTCTCCCAATAATGGTATTTTCAGCAAAACCACGCTCATACTTCATATAATCAATATATTTATTTATGTATTTATCAATCTTCATTTTCTCCTTACTTTAGCCTCAAAAATAAGTTAAAATATAGTCTATGAAATACTTTGTTAAAACCTTTGGTTGCCAGATGAACGAGGCAGATTCTGAAAAGATTTCTGGTGTTTTGGAAAAGAAAGGTTATAAATTGGTTTTAAAACCAGAAGATGCTGATTTGGTGGTTATTAATAGTTGCTCTGTAAGAGAATCAGCAGAGAATCGTGTTTTTGGATTAGTTAATAATTTAAATAAGTTAAAGAAATCTCCTCACATTATTTTGACTGGTTGTATGGTTGGCTCAGCTAGAGAAGATAGGCGTCGTTACTCTATTTCTGAATTAAAGAAAAAACTTCCTAACGTTGATGAATTTAAATTGATTAGAGAATTGGTTGATTCAACTGTTCCTAAAAGAAAAAATAAAACTTCTGTTTTAATTCCAATAATGAAAGGTTGTAATAA
Source organism: uncultured Gammaproteobacteria bacterium (assembly GCA_964546445.1). Classification (GTDB taxonomy): domain Bacteria; phylum Patescibacteriota; class Microgenomatia; order PFEM01; family JAPLYW01; genus CAZJJY01. The sequence continues at coordinate 17,200 of CAZJJY010000002.1, read as the reverse complement.
TTTTTGTTCTTATTGCGTTGTCCCTTATGGAAGGGGAAAAGAAAAAAGTTTTCCTTTAGATGAAATTCTTTGTGAAATAGAGAGATTGGTTGAGGATGGCTGTAAAGAGGTTGTTTTATTAGGACAGAATGTTAATTCTTATTATGATGATAAGGCAGGGAAGTCCTTTGCAAATTTATTAAAAAAAGTTCATGGGGTTAAAGGAGTTGAAAAGATTTCTTTCTTAACTTCTAATCCTTGGGATTTATCTGATGAGATTATAGAGGTTATGAAGTTACCTAAGATTGATCGTTATTTACATTTACCTGTGCAATCGGGTGATGATGAGATATTAAAGAAAATGAATCGTTCTTATAAAATAAAAGATTATCTTAATTTAGTTAAAAAGATTAGAAAAGAGATTCCTGATATTAAGATAGGGACTGATATTATCGTTGGTTTTCCAGGAGAAACTAAAGAACAATTTGAAAATACCGTTAAGTTATGTAGAAAAGTTGGTTTTGATAGAGCCTTTGTAAATCGTTATTCTCCAAGAAAAGGAACAGCAGCTTTTAAACTGAAAGATGATGTTCTTCCTCCAGAAAAGAAAAGAAGATGGAAAATTTTGGATAATTTAATCAATTAAACAGAATTACTCCTTTACATTATTAAGTTTGTTGTTAAAATCTAAAACATAATTTTTATGAGTGGTATCTTTGGAGTTCTTTCCAAGAAAGATTGTCGTCAGACCCTTTTTTATGGGACTGACTATCATTCTCATCTAGGGACTAAAAAGGCTGGTTTGGTTGTTTTTAGCCGAGGCTTTTCTCGTTGTATTCATGACATTTCTACTTCTCAGTTTAAATCAAAATTCATTGAAGAGATTTCTAAATTAAAAGGTAAAAAGGGTATTGGGGTTATTAGTGATTTTGATCCTCAACCAATAATTGTTTCCTGTTCTTTTGGTAATTTTGCTTTAGTGACCGCTGGCCTTTTAAGAAATAAAAATAGTCTAGCTAAATCTATTATGAAAGTTGGAGGAAGCTTTTCTGAAATGAGTGGTGGTGAAATTAATACTACCGAAGTGATAGGAAAGCTTATCGCTAGAAAAGATGATATTATTTCTGGTATTGAATATATGTTTGAGCAGATTAAAGGTGCAATGTCCTTATTAGTTTTATCTAAGGAGGGAATTTATGCTGCTCGTGATAAAAGTGGTAAGACAACTTTGGTTGTTGGTCGCGATAAAGATTCTTTAGTTATTACTTCTGAGACATGCGCTCTTCCCAACTTAGGTTTTAAACCAATTAAAGAATTTAAACCCGGTGAAATAGTTTTCTTTAATAAAAATGGGTTAAAAAGTAAGAAAATAGTTGGTGTAGAAAATAAGCTCTGTTCTTTTTTATGGATTTATACCGGTTGCCCAGCATCTTCTTATGAAGATATTAATGTTGAGATGGTTAGAGAACGTTGTGGAGCTAATTTAGCCAAAAGGGATAAGGTTAAAGCCGATTTGGTAACTGGAGTTCCTGATTCTGGGATTGCTCATGCCGTAGGTTATGCCAAAGAAGCTAAAATCCCTTATGAACGTCCTTTAATTAAATATACTGATGGCTATGGTCGGAGTTATACTCCACCCTCACAGGAAATAAGAAATAAAATTGCCAAATTAAAATTAATTCCCGTTGGCAGTGTTATCGAAGGAAAAAAAATTGTTGTTTGTGATGATTCTATTGTTAGGGGAACCCAATTAAAAAATCAGGCCATTGAAAAATTATGGAAAAACAAAGCCAAAGAAATTCATGTTCGTATTGCTTGCCCTCCTTTGATGTTTCCTTGCCCTTATCTTTTATCAACCAGAACTAAAAGGGAGTTAGCCGCCAGAAGGACTATTAAAAAATTAATGGGGAAGAAAAAAATAGATATTGAACAATTCCTTGATGATAAATCTCCTTCTTATAAAAAAATGGTTGAAGCGATTAGGAAAGAATTAGGAGTTACTTCGTTAATTTATCAAACAGTTGATGATATGGTCAAAGCCATAGGACTACCCAAAAACAGACTTTGTCTTTACTGTTGGACAGGAAATAACTCTTCAGAAATCAAAGATAAAAAATAAAAAGTTTTTTAAAAACTTGGTTTTTCTTCAGGTTTTGTTTCTGTAGGTTCAGCCATTGGTGTTTCTGAAGCTGGAGCAGAAGTACTTTCTGCTGGTGGAGCCTCAGATACAGGTGTTTCAGTAATTGGAGAACTTTCAGTTTTTGCTTCTGGTGCAGCTTCAGCTTGTTCTTCAACAACAGCCATAGGTTGACCACAACAAACTAATTCACCAATACCAGCTTCGACAATTTTTGCTACATTACCACAAATATTACATTTGTATGATTTATTTAATTCAGCCATTTTATTTTGACCTCCTTTCTAAATTAACATTTTTTAATAAATCTCATATCTTAATTGAAAGAATTTTTTTTCATGATTACAAGAAGGGCATTCTATTGGAGGCTGTTTTCCGAAGCTAGTATATCCACATTTACGACAGACCCACATAACATCTTTATTTTTCTTAAAGACAGTTTTGTCTATTACTATTTTAAGAAGTTTTTTATAACGGTCTTCATGATGTTTTTCAGCAATAGCAATAGCTCTTAATCTATTAGCAATATCAGGGAATCCTTCCTTATCAGCTGTTTCGGCGAACCCAGGGTACATTTTAGTATGTTCATAATTTTCTCCAGCAATAGCTGCCTTGATATTATCTTCTGTTTTTCCCAAAACAGTTGGAGCTTCAGCTTCAATAACGATAGGATTTTGATCTTTCTTAATTTGATTAATTAATCTAAAGAGCCATTTGGCATGTTCTCTTTCATTATCAGCGGTGATCAAGAAAAGTTCTGAGATTTGGTCATAGCCTTCTTTGTAGGCAATTTTAGAGTAAAGAGTATAACGATTACGAGCTTGGCTTTCGCCGATAAATGCCTTGGTAAGATTTTGAAGTGTTTCTTTCATTCTCTTACTTATTTTTAGCATATTTTAAAAAGGATATCAACGCGCTATAATTCAGGCATGGAAAAATTACTTATTGTTTGTGGCCCTACAGCGACTGGAAAAACTAATTTAGCCTTAAAGTTGGCTAAAAGATTTAATGGAGAGATTGTTTCCTTTGATTCTCGGCAAGTATATAAAAGTATGGATATAGGAACTGGTAAGGATATAAAAGGGTATGAATTTAAAAATGGTTTTTATGTAGTAAAAGGGATTAAAATTTGGCTTTATGATTTGGTCAGTCCGAATTATCGATTTAATGTGGTCGATTTTATCAAAGAAGCTAAAAAAGTAGTTGGTGATATTTGGAAGAGAAACAAGTTGCCGATTTTGGTAGGGGGAACTGGTTTCTATCTTCAAGGATTAATCGAAGATGTTGAGAATCTAGGTGTTCTTCCAGACTTTGAATTAAGAGAAGGATTGGATTCCTTGTCTTTAATTGATCTTCAAGACAAGTTAAAGAAATTAAATTTTCAAAGATGGGGGAAAATGAATGATTCTGATCGAAAAAATCCTCGTCGTTTAATGAGAGCAATTGAAATTTCTTTAAATAAAAATGAAACCGAAAAGATAGAACCTTTAAAAGCTAATTGTTTAAAAATTGGTTTAAAAACTTCTTTGAAAGATCTTTACAGTTTAGTTGATAAGAGAGTTGAGCAAAGAGTAAAAGATGGAGTAGAGAAAGAAATAAAAATATTGATGGATAGTGGTTATGATTTTAAAAACTCTGCCTTAGGAACAACTCTTGGTTATAAAGATTGGGAACCTTACTTTTTAGGTAAAAAGAAAAAGGACAAAGTTATTGTTGATTGGAAAAATTTTGAACATGGTTATGTTCGCCGTCAACTTACTTGGTTTAAAAGAGATAAAGATATTAAGTGGTTTGACATTTTAGGTAGCAAATGGCAAGATAAAGTAGAAAGAACGGTTTCTCTTTGGTATACTAAAAAAGATGATGCCCAGAAAGATTGAGATCTCCCATCGTACTATTATTTTCGCTGTCTTCTTCCTTTTGTTTTTATGGTTAATTTGGTATTTAAGAAGTGTTATTGTTCTTTTATTCTTTGGTATTATCCTGATGGCAGCTTTGAATCCTTTAGTTGATAGGCTAGAAAGATGGCATATACCTCGGGTTTTATCAATCGTTGTTATCTATATTCTGATTATTGGTGCTTTAAGTTTGGTTATTGCTGGTGTTATTCCTCCTTTGGTTGAGCAGACACAGACATTACTTTCTAGATTGCCTTCTGATTTTGATTCTTTTAATTGGTTGGGTGTTAATCAAAAAGTAGTTGATAGTCAAATTAATCAGTTTTTAGAGAAATTTAATATTTTTTCAGGTGGGGTTATTAAAACTATTGGTGGTATCTTCCAAAATATCTTAAACTTTATTATTTTTATTGTTATTAGTTTTTATCTTCTTTTACAAAGAAAGAATCTAGATAAATTTTTAGTCAAATTTTTGGGTTCAGAACAAAAAACAGGAGCGAGAATTGTGGACAAGATTGAAACAAGATTAGGTGGTTGGGTAAGAGCAGAACTTCTTTTAATGTTTATTGTTGGTCTACTTTCTTATATTGGCTTGCGATTATTGGGTATTGAGTATGCTTTGCCTTTGGCAATTTTTGCTGGGGTTTTGGAGATTATTCCTAATATTGGTCCTTTTATTTCTGCTGTTCCAGCTGTTTTGGCAGGATTAATTCTTGGTCCTTGGACAGCATTGGCTGTCGCTGCTTTGTACTTTTTAATTCAACAGTTTGAAAACCAATTTATTGTTCCACAAATTATGGCCAAGGAAGTGGGGATTAACCCTTTGGTTGTTATTCTTTCTTTAATTGCTGGATTTAAATTAGCCGGAGTAGTTGGAGCTATTCTAGCTGTTCCAGTTGTTCTTCTGATTGAAATAATTCTTTCTGAAGTTTCTTCCTCTAAGAGATTTAAGAGACTTTAAACCTTTCCATAAAAAAACGCCTGAGAAACCAGTAAGCCAGATCCTGTTTTATGCAGCCATCTATCTTTGCCCTCAAACTTTAGCACTTGGGAAGACCCCTACAAACGTGCCGATCGGAGGTTGCAGCGGGGAGGGTTGCCTCTTTTCACTCTCTGCCTTTAAGATTTAACTTAAAGATGAGTCGTAGTCTCTGTGGCCCTATCTAGCCGTAAACTACTAAAAGTTTACAGTGCCTTGGTTACCCAAAGCCACCCTGTCTTCTGCTGTCTGGACTTTCCTCTCACCGAAACGGTGAGCGACTGCTCAGTTCCTCAGGCGACATTATTATAGCAAAAAAAGCCCCATTTTTCAAGCCTTTTTGTTTTTAGGTTGCTTCTTTGCAATCTTGCCTTTAGAATGAAGACAATGTCTTGGTTTCAAGTTTTTTTCTTATCTATAGTTCAAGGTTTAACAGAATTTTTACCTGTTTCTTCTTCGGGACATCTAGTTCTATTCCAAAAGATTTTTGGTTTAAAACCACCGATCTTATTTGATATTTTTGTTCATGTCGGAACTTTAGGAGCGATTATTTTTTACTTTAAAAGGGAATTAAAGAAGCTGATAATAGGTATATTAAAAAAAGAAAACAAAAGTTTATATTTTCTCCTTTTGATTGTTATTGGAACTATTCCAGCAGTGATTGTAGGGCTTTTATTAGAAAAGAGAATTGAAATGATTTTTGATTCTTTTAGATTAGTAGGGATAACCTTATTAATTACCGGAATTTTACTTTTGTTAACCAATATATATAAAGGTAGGGCTAAGAAAGATAAAGTAGCTTTTTCTAATTGGAAAGATGCCTTGTTTGTTGGTATTTTTCAGGCTTTGGCTATTTTACCCGGTATTTCTCGTTCAGGAGCAACTATCTCGGCAGGGTTGTTTAGAAAGTTTGATAGAAACTTAGCTTTTAAGTTTTCTTTCTTTTTGGCTATTCCAGCCATTATGGGGGCATTAATATTACAAATTCCTGATTTGATAAATTATTCAAGTAATTCAATGAACCAAGCCTTAATAGGGATGATTATTGCAGGGATAGTTGGAGTTTTTGCCTTAAAGATTTTAAAGAAAGTTTTAATAAATTCAAGACTGCATGTTTTTGCTGTCTATTGTCTACTTCTAGGAGCAGGGGTTTTGCTTTTTAGCTAATTCTTTTATTTTTTCAAACAAAAACCCAAACTTACACTTTAAAAGGAGTAAGAGGGTTTTTGCTGGTTTTAAATCTTTCGATTATGCACCAATTCTAAACATTTTTGTGCCGCAAACTTCACAAGTAGCCTTTCGTGCAGGCTTACCATTTTTGAGGGTAACTTTTTCGACATCTTTACCTTCTCTTTTAGCGCGACATTTTACACAATAAAAATCTGCCATTGTTCTTCTTCACCTCCTCTCTTTCTTTGGACAGGAAGAATAATCTACCTTAGGTATAAGTATATCACCGTTTCGAAGCTAATGATGATTAAGGCAAGCATAAGTGTTTTGAGTAGGTCTTTCTTGATTAGCTTCAAATCACCTAAAAAGGCCGTATTATCAACATTTTTTTGTTTCTGAACCTGAATAGGTTCGAGTTTTGGCTGTTCTAAAATTGCCTCTTGACTAGGTTTATTTTTTTTGAATTCAACAGGGGTTTTAGCTTGTTGACTTTGAAGTTGCCTTTTAAGCTGAAGAATGATTTTTTCTTTACGAGTCTTGCGTTTTTTAACCATTTTCTAATTGACATTAGCATGAAAGATTCCTAAAATCAAGTTATGATCGGATTTGATCAACTGGTAGCTATCGTTTTGGGGCTCATTTTTTTTTGGCTAGTATTTTTGTCAGTTATCTTTTATAATCTTTATAACCATTATCGTAAGCTAGGTAAGGGTATTGCTAAAAAGGATTTGAAGTCGATTTTGGAAGAGCTTTTAAATAATTCTGAAAAAGAAACTAAGAGAATTGATGAGCTTTTTGAAAAAATAAACAAGCTTCAAAAAGATAATGTCTTTAATATACAAAAAGTAGGGTTGGTCAGATTTAATCCTTTTTCTGAGACCGGTGGTAATCAAAGCTTTTCTTTAGCTTTGCTTGATGGTGAAGATAGTGGTTTTGTTATTACAAGTTTGCATAGTCGAGAGATAACAAGAACGTATGCTAAAGAAGTTAGTAAAAGTAAACAAGAAGGTTATGAGTTGTCGGTTGAGGAGAAAAGAGCAGTTAAAAGTGCTAAAAGAATAAAATGATGAAAAATAAAAAATTAGTTTTAATTATTGGCGGTATACTATTATACTTAGCTTCTTCTGGTATTTCTTTTGCTTTGTTTAATTATCTAGGTGGTCCTTCTTTAGGCTTACTTTCTCCATTACATGATGGTAAGGGTGGTTTTATTATTGATCCTGAAGCTCCTAAAACAGAAGCATGTCCTTTAAATGGAAAAATGTTTAGTAAGGCCGAACGTAGAATTTGGGAAACAAGACGTCCCTTAACAGTTATGATTGAAAATCATGCCGAATCACGTCCTCAATCAGGGCTATCTTCGGCTGATATTGTTTATGAAGCGATAGCTGAAGGTGGAATTACTCGTTTCTTGGCTGTCTTTTATTGTGGAGCAGGTCAAGAGGTAACTATCGGGCCGGTTCGTTCAGCCCGAACTTACTTTATGGATTTTGCTTCAGAATATGGAGATTATCCACTTTATGCTCATGTCGGTGGAGCTAATAAACCCGGTAAGGCCGATGCTTTAGGGCAAATTGGTGATTATGGTTGGTTAAGAAAAGGCAATGATATGAATCAATTCTCTTTAGGGTTTCCAGTTTTTTGGCGAGATTATGAAAGACTAGGTCATCCAGTAGCGACTGAACATACCATGTACTCAACGACACAAAAACTTTGGGAAGTGGCTAAGAAAAGAGAATTGACTAATGTTGATGATGAAGGAAATGCTTGGGATGAAAATTTTGTTGTTTGGAAATTTAAAGATGATAAAAAAGAAGAAGACAGAGGGAATGTTGATAAAATCAGTTTTGAGTTTTGGGAGAATGGAACAGACTACGCTGTTAACTGGAAATATGATAAAGAGAGCAATCAATATGCAAGAACTAATGGTGGTAGTGGTTACATAGATAAAAATGATGATTCTCAAGTCAAAGCTAAAACAATCGTTGTTCAATATATGAAAGAAACTGGTCCAATTGATGAGTTAAAACATCTTTTGTATAAGACGACAGGATCAGGTAGTGCGGTTGTCTTTCAAGATGGAGAAGCCATTAAAGGAACTTGGGAAAAAGATGAACGAGAGTCAAGGACAACCTTTGCTGATAGTAAAGGCAAAGAAATCTCATTTAACGGTGGACCTATTTGGATTGAAATTATTCCTATAGGAAGTGAAGTTAGTTATTAACATCAAAGAATTATGCTTCAAGACCTGATGGTATCTAAGGTACGAGTCAAACTGCTCCAGACCCTTCTTTCCCAACCAAAAGAAATGTTTTATATTCGCCAGTTAGTTCGTCTTTTAAAAGAGGAAATTAATGCTGTTAGAAGAGAACTTCAAAGAATGGAAAGATTAGGGATGGTTAAGAAGGAGAACAGAGGGAATAGAATCTACTACTGGTTTAATAAAGACTATCCTCTTTATCAAGATTTAATTTCCTTAGTTTCAAAAACAGTTGGTTTAGGTGGAGAAATTGTTAAAAGAAAAGGAAAATTAGGTAATGTTAAATTTGCTCTTTTGTCAGGGAAAATGGCGCGAGGTTTAAAGACAAGGGAAGACGAGGTTGACTTGTTGGTTGTGGGTGAGATTGACATGCAGAAATTATCGAGTATTGTTAAAGAAACGGAAAAAGAAACAGGTCGGGAAGTCAATTACAGTGTTATGACTAGAGAAGAATTTAATTTTCGCAAAAAAAGAAGAGATCCTTTCTTATTGGGAATTTTATCGTCATCAAAAGTAATGTTAATTGGAGATGAAGAGGCTTTTTCTGAAGAATAGTTTTAAAAATGAGTAGACAAAAGATAATTAAGACTGGTAATAGTCTAGCTGTCACTATTCCTTCAAGGTTTGCTCAATCATTAGGGCTTAAATCAGGTGGTGATGTTGAAGTTGAGATTGAACCAGAAACAGGTCAAATTGTTTATACTTTTTCGGGGACTAAGCAACTGCCACTTTCTCAGGGCCTCTTAAGAAAGAAAAAAAATAAAAAATGAAAAATCGTCGTTTACTTTGGTTTATTATTATTCTAACCTTAGTTTCTTTATATGTTTCTTTACCTGGAGTAATTCCGGTTAAATTTTCTTTTAGAAATTTTAGTATTGATCAAGAGATTAAAAGACCTGCTTTAAATTGGAAAGCAGGTAGTTTTAGTTTAAAAAGAGATCTGGAAATTAAGAAAGGAATTGATTTAGCTGGTGGGGCTCATTTAGTTTTTCAAGCCGATATGGCCGAGGTTAAAAAAGAAGATCAAAAAGCAGCCATCGAAGCTTCTAGGGATAATATTGAAAAAAGAGTTAATCTTTTTGGAGTAACAGAACCAGTTATCCAAACTTCTAGGGCTGGCGATGATTATCGTTTAATTGTTGAGCTTGCAGGAGTCGAAGATATCAACACGGCCGTTGATTTAATTGGTCAAACAGCTCAATTAGATTTTAGAGAACTAGAAGAAGAAGCAACGGCGGCGGCGACTATCTTTGATTTTAAACAGACTGGTTTAACGGGAAAAGATTTGACTAAAGCCGAAGTTAAATTTGATCCAAACACAGGTCAGCCAACAGTTGGGTTAATATTTTCTTCAGAAGGAGGAACGAAGTTTTCTGAAATTACCGGTAGAAATATTAGTAAACAGGTGGCCATCTTTTTGGATGAATTTCCAGTTACAGCTCCAACAGTACAGGAAAGGATTACTACTGGAGAGGCAATTATCAGTGGCGAATTTACAATTGAAGAAGCAAAACAATTAGTCATTCAGTTAAATGCTGGGGCTTTACCTGTTCCAATAACTCTTATTGAACAGCGTAATATTGGAGCCACTCTGGGGGCTGATTCAGTCCAAAAAAGCGTTAACGCTGGTTTAATTGGTTTATTGATGGTTATCGTTTTTATGATTTCTTATTATGGAAAACTTGGTGTTTTAGCCAGTTTAGCTCTCATTGTTTATGGTTTGGTAACTTTAACTATTTATAAATTAATTCCGATAACTTTAACTTTGCCTGGAGTAGCTGGTTTTATCTTGTCGGTGGGGATGGCCGTTGACGCTAATATTTTAATCTTTGAAAGAATGAAAGAAGAAATAAGAGATGGTAAACCAAGAGCCATGGCCGTAGAGCTTGGTTTTGGCAGAGCTTGGGATTCGATAAGAGATGCTAACGTGGCCACTTTAATTACCTGTTTTATTTTGTTTAATCCTTTTAATTGGTCATTTTTGAATAGTTCAGGAATGGTGAGGGGTTTTGCTTTGACATTAGGATTGGGAGTTATTTTAAGTTTATTCACTGGAATTGCCGTTACTCGAACATTATTGAGGACTTTTACTAAAGCGGAGGTAAAAAGATGATTAGATGGATGAAGTTTAAATATCTTTATTTTTTAATATCAGCTTTGGTTATTATCCCAGGAATTTTCTCCTTGATTCGTTTTGGTTTAAAACCTTCCATTGATTTTACTGGAGGGACTTTAGCTGAATATAAATTTGAAGAACAAGTTGAAAAAGAAAAGATAGCCGAAGTTTTAGAAAAAAATGAATATCATTTAAGTTCTATTCAATCTTCAGGAGATAATACTTATCTTCTAAGACTTCCTCCAATAGAAAATGGCCAAGACTTAAAAATAATAGAAGTTTTGGAAAGTGAATTAAGTCAAGCACCCATAGAGCTTCGTTTTGAAACGGTTGGCCCAACTTTAGGGAGAGAGCTTTTAATAAAAACAATTGTGGCTATTATTCTAGCGGCTGGATTCATTGTCGGTTATGTTACTTGGCGTTTTAAAAATGCCAAATTTGGAGTTTGTGCCATTTTAGCAATGTTCCATGACACTTTAGTTTTAATTGGTATTTTTTCTTTACTGGGACACTTCTTGAATGTTGAAATTGATACTTTATTTGTCACAGCTGTACTGACGGTTTTATCTTTCTCAGTTCATGACACAATTGTCGTTTATGACAGGATAAGAGAATCACAAAAGAATTATCCCAAAACTGATTTTGAAAGTTTAGCTAATAAAGCTATTACTGAAACTTTATCAAGATCACTTAATAATTCTTTGACTATTATATTTATGTTAATTGCTTTGTTTTTATTAGGTGGAGTAACAATTAAATGGTTTGTCTTGGCTTTACTGATTGGAACAGTTTCAGGAACTTATTCTTCAACCTTTAATGCTGTGCCTCTTCTGGTTGTCTGGCAAAAGCTAAAAGAAAGAAAATAATTTGACTTTTAAATTTTAATTTGCTATTTTATCCTTGATGATCAAAAAACTTCTTTTTGTCATTTTAACCTTCGTGGCCTGTTTTTCTTTTTTTGGTAAAAATATTTCAGCGGTAGAGGTATCTACCGATGCGGCCGAAAGTAAACAAGCTAATGTTGTTATTGGTAAAGATGAAGTTATTAATAAAGATCTTTTTTTAGGTGGAACAACAGTCACTATTTCAGGCATCGTCAATGGCGATGTTTTTGCTGGAGCTAATAATATAGTTATTGATGGAACAATAAATGGTGATTTATTAGCTGGAGCCAATACAATTACTATTTCAGGGCAAGTAACTGATGATGTGAGGATTGGTGGAAATAATATTTCTATAAGTGGAATTATTGGTAAAAATCTAAATGTTTTTGGTAATGCTTTGACTATTAGTAAGGAGGCTCAAATTTCTGGAAGTATTTTAGCTGGAGGTCAGTTGTTTAGCTTAGATGCTCCTGTTGGGAAAGATTTAACTGTCTATGCTCAAGAAGTTAATCTTGCTAGTTTAGTTAATCGTGATTTCAAAGGAGCTTTTGAAAATATCAATTTTGCTAAAGGGGCTCAAGTTTTAGGTAATTTTGATTATCAATCATCCCAAGAAGTGGAGATTGAAGAAGGAATAGTTTTAGGAGAAATTAATTATGAGAAAACCAAAGAGAAAGCATTTTTAAAAGATAAGGATTTATTTAAAAACTTTGCTCCTTTTGCTTTCTTCGGATTTTTAACAGTAAGTATCTATCTTAAATTTGTGGCCTTTTTAATTGCCATTGGTTTGGGTTTACTTTTCTTGTATCTTTTCTCTAAGAGAACTAAAGGAGTTATTGATGTTATCCAAAAAAGACCACTTGGTAGTTTAGGAGTAGGTATTTTAACTCCAATTATCTTTGTCTTTTTACTTATCTTTTTAGCCGTTAGTATCGTCGGTATTCCATTCTTAATGCTTTTGATTCCTTTGTTTATACTTCTTGTTTATTTTGCAAAGATTTTTGTCGCTTTCTTTATTGGGCAAAAAATACTTGCTAATTCTAAAATTAAAAATACTTTAGGATGGGGATTGGTTATTGGATTATTAATTTATTATGTTTTAAGTATACTTCCTATCATTGGCGGTATTGTTAACTTCGTCTTTATTACCGTTGGACTAGGAGCATTTGTTTTAAGTGTTAAAGCTTCCTACAGAAATTCAAGAAAGAAATAATTAAATTTTAAGTTTCTTAACTTCCTTTATCCTTTTAAGGAGTATCTCTCTTTTATTTTCTACTTTGTGATTGACGACTTCATTAAAAAGATTATTTAGGATTTTACCTACGGTTGGGCTTGGTTTAATTTTAAGTGTTTTTATAACATCTTTACCATTTACTTTAAGATCAGTTACTTTAAATGGTTGTTTTTGGACTTCTTTTATTTTCTTTTTAAATTTTTTTAATCTCCAAGAAGTTTCTTTAGCTCCACTACCTAATCTATCTGACCTCCTTAAGGTAAACATATCTTCTATATTTTCTTTACCAACATTTTTAATAAATCTTCTAATAGTTTTATCAGTTTGATTTTCATTAAGAGTGAATTGATGCCATCTGACTAAAGTTACTAATCTTTTTTTATCTTTATTAGAGAGCTTTAATCTTTTGGCAATACTTTGGGCAATAGTTGCCCCAACAACTTCATGATTATAAAAAGTTGGAGTACCGTCTTTTAGTTTTTGAGCTACCAAAGGTTTACCAACATCATGAAGCAAAATAGCTAAATTTAAAACAGGATCGGTTGATTTAGATACTTGGAGAGATTTTACAGAATGAGTACCAACATCCCAGATATGATGACGTTTAGGACTTTTTTGGTTGATACCAAAGCCTTTTTCTGTTTCTGGAAGTATTTTTTCAACTAAACCAGAATTCCTTAAGAGCATATAGCCATCGGCATTGTGTTCATAGGAGAAAAGTTTAAAAAGTTCATCTCTTATTCTTTCAGCACTAATCTTGTCAATTAAATCAACATTATTTTTAATGGCTTGAAAAGTATCTTTTTCAATAGAAAAACTAAGTTGAGTGGCTAATCTTACAGCTCTCATCATCCGTAGGGCATCTTCTTTAAATCTTGTTTCTGGCTTACCAACAGCCCTAATTATTTTTTTCTTTATATCTTCCTGCCCTTTATGAGGATCGATAATCTTAAAATTTCCATTTTCTTTTTTGAGAGCAATGGCGTTCATAGTGAAGTCTCTTCGGATTAAATCATCTTCAATAGTTTTTCCCCAAGTAACTTTATCTGGATGACGAGCGTCTGAATAGCCAGCTTCTTTTCGAAAGGTTGTTATTTCATAAACAGCAGGCTTGCCAAATTTATCTTTTTTTTCTCTAGGGTCAGGAATGCTAACAGTTCCAAATTTATTACCATAGAAGGCGTCATCAAAAAGAGTTAAAATTACTTCAGGTTTGGCATTAGTGGTAAAGTCCCAATCAAGTGGTTTTTTACCCATAATCATGTCTCTAACACCACCACCAACAATGTAGATTTGATAATTGTTTTTTTCAAATGTATCGAGGATTTTTTCAACAAACGCTGGTAAGTTAATCTTCATCTTGGTAAAATGATTGGTGGTTTTCTATTCAAATTATAGCACAATAAACAGAGATTGTTCATTATAAAATAAAAATGAAATGGAAATTATTAAATAAACAAAAGATCAAAGATAAAGATCAGCTTTTGAAGATTCTTTTAAATAATAGAGGATTAAAGACAAAGAAAGAAATTGATGATTTTTTAGATCCTAAAAAGATTAAAGATTTAACTCATAAAGATTTAGGTCTTTCTTCATCTGAAATAAAAAAAGCTATTTCAAGAATTAAAACAGCCATCAAAAACAAAGAAAGAATTATTGTCTATGGCGATTATGATGCTGATGGTATTTGCGGAGCGGCTGTTTTATGGGAGGCACTATTTAAATTAAAAGCAGATGCCTTACCATTTATTCCTAGTCGTGATGAAGGTTATGGTTTAAAAATTGAAAAAGTTAAAGAGTTTGCTAATGATGGAGTGAAATTAATTATTACCGTTGATAATGGTATTGTGGCAGGAAAAGCTGTTAGTGAGACAAAAGAATTAGGTGTTGATATCATTGTCTGCGATCATCATGTTATTGATAAGAGGAGATATCCTAAACAGGCCAAAGCCATTATACATAGTACTTTAATTGCCGGGGCAACTACAGGCTGGTACTTAGCCAATAAACTTCTAGATCTAAAGAATAATAATTTTGGTTTAGATTTAGTAGCCATGGCCACTATTACCGATATGATTCCTTTGGTAGGAGTGAATCGTTCTTTGGTTAAATATGGAATTGACTCTTTAAGAAAAACAAAAAGATTAGGACTTTTGTCATTATTTGATTTTGCCTCTTTGAACAGATCGACAATTGGAGTTTATGAAATTGGTTTTGTTATTGGTCCTCGATTAAATGCTTCAGGAAGGGTAGATGATCCAATGGAAGCATTAAGGCTTCTTTGTACACTGGATGAGAATAGAGCCATTAGTTTAGCTCAAAGAATTGATCAAAAAAACAAAGAAAGAAGGGAACTAACCACAAAGGCAGTTTTACATGCCAAGGATATTTGGTTGGCAGAAAAAAAGAAAGGTAATTTAATTTTTATTACTCATGAAAGTTATCATGAAGGAATAATTGGTTTAGTAGCTGGTAAATTAATGGAAGAATTTTATAGACCAACTATTATCATCTCTCAGGGAGAAAAGTTTTCTCGGGCCTCAGCTCGTTCAATCGATGAGTTTAATATTATTGAAGCAATCCAAAGTTGTGATCATCTTTTAACTTCTTCAGGGGGACATCCCAAAGCAGCCGGATTTACTATTAAAACAGATAAAATTCAAACTTTTAAAAACAAACTTTTAAAAATAACTGAAGAGGCTTTAGGAAAGGTTGATCTTTCTCCAACTACAAAAATTGATGTAGAGCTAGATTTAGAGATATTGAATTTTGATCTACATAGAATAATACAAGAATTATATCCTTTTGGGCGGGGTAATTCAGAACCTGTTTTTACAACTTCTCAGGTAAAAGTTTCAGATGCTCAACTTATGGGGACAGATAACCAACATTTGAAAATGAAGGTTGAAGATGGTAGTGGGCAAGTATTAGAAGCGATTGGTTTTAATATGGGTGAATTTTATTCAAAGTTAAATAGAGAGAAACCAATTGATATTGCTTATAATTTTTTAATTAATACCTGGAATGGACATAAAAAATTGCAACTTAGATTAAAAGATATTAAATTAAAGTAATTGCAAAAAATAGGCATAAAAGCTAGAATTAAAAACATGGATAGAACTCTAGTTAAAGAAGCAATCAAAAAAATAGGCAAAGAAGTTCAGCTTTCAGGTTGGGTTGATAGTTATCGTGATCATGGGAAATTGGTTTTTATCGATCTTCGTGATCGTTCAGGGATTATTCAAGTTGTTGGTAGTAAAAAATTAGCTGAATTTAGGAATGAAGATATTATTGAAATTGTCGGTAAAGTTAAGAAAAGACCATCTTCAATGGTCAATAAAAATATTCTTACAGGAACTGTTGAAATTGAAGCAGAAAAAGTAAATATTATTTCTAAAGCAGCAGAATTACCTTTTGATATTGGAGAAAAAAAGTTAAACTTGCAATTACCAACTTTGCTTGATTATAGACCTTTAAGTTTACGTCATCCTTCTCAAAAATCTATTTTCAAAATTCAAGAAAAAATAGTTCAGTCGTTCAGGCAATATTTAACGGATAATGATTTTACAGAAATTTTTTGTCCAACTATTACAGCTACGGCTACTGAAGGCGGAGCTGAACTTTTTAAGATTAATTATTTTGATTATGATGCTTATTTAGCCCAAAGCCCTCAGTTTTATAAACAAATTGGCGTTGGTGTTTTTGAGAGGGTTTTTACGATTGCGCATGCTTACAGGGCTGAACCGAGTATTACCACTCGACATATAACAGAATACGTTGGATTAGACGCAGAGATGGGTTTCATTAATAGTTGGGAAGATATTTATAAATTAGCTGATGATCTTTTGAAATTTATTTTTAAAAAACTTAGGGAATATGATAAGAAACTAGATTTACCAAAGACAGTCAAAGAAACTCCAGTTCTAAAACTTAGAGAAGCCTTGGAAATTATTTATAAAAGAACAAAAAAAGATAATCGCAAGGAACCAGATTTAAGCCCAGAAGATGAAAGAGAGATTTGTCGTTGGGCTTTAGAAGAAAAAGGTTCTGATTTGGTTATTATTACTCATTATCCAACAGACAAAAGACCAATGTATACCTATCCTGATCCTAAAGATCCAAAAAATACATTAAGTTTTGATATTTTAGGAAAAGGAGTTGAATGGATAACCGGTGGACAGAGAATTAACGATTACAAGCAACTTTTAAACAGTATTAAAGGTCGTGGTTATAATCCAGATAATTTTTCTTTTTACTTACAAGCCTTTAAATATGGGATGCCACCTGAAGGGGGTTTTTGTCTAGGATTAGAGCGAATTACTCAAAATGTACTAGGGCTTAGTAATATTAGAGAAGCTTCTTTATTCCCAAGAGATTTAGAGAGGGTTGATGTTCCTTTGTCTAAGTTTGGGAAAGAAAGAGGGAAAAAAGATGATAGTTTGCTTGAAAAGATTGTTAAAATTGTTGACGACGAAGAATAAAATAACCTCCTTAAAAACAAAAAGAGCTTTATTGCTCTTTCTTTGTTTTAGTTTCTTTTTTA
>CAZJJY010000001.1:0-51912 GCA_964546445.1 uncultured Gammaproteobacteria bacterium | reverse complement strand
CCAGGTAAGGTTCTTCGCTTTGTGTCGAATTAAACCACATGCTCCACTGGTTGTGCGAGTTCCCGTCAATTCCTTTGAGTTTTAGCCTTGCGGCCGTACTCCCCAGGCGGTTCGTTTAACGTGTTAACTTACGCCACCTATTTAAAAAAACAGATAGCTAACGAACATCGTTTACGGCTAGGACTACACGGGTCTCTAATCCGCTTTGCTACCCTAGCTTTCGTCCATCAGCGTCAGAAGTATCCTAAGTGCTTGCCTTCGCCCTTGGTGTTCCACCTAATATCAACGGATTTCACCCCTACACTAGGTGTTCCAGCACTCCCTAATACCCTCTAGTCTATTAGTTTTTTTGACTTTTCCAAAGTTGAGCTTTGGTATTTAATCAAAAACTTAATAGACCGCCTACGGACCCTTTACGCCCAATAAATCCGGATAACGCTTGCACCCTACGTATTACCGAGGCTTCTGGCACGTAGTTTGCAGGTGCTTATTCCTAAACAAATATTTGAAAAGAAAAGGAGTTTACGATCCGAAGACCTTCATCCCCCACGCGGTGTCGCGGCGTCAGACTTTCGTCCATTGCGCACGATTCCCGGTTGCTGCCACCCGTAGGTGTATGTTCCGTATTTCAGTAACATTGTGGCTGGCCGACCTCTCAGTCCAGCTACCCGTCATTGCCTTGGTAAGCCATTACCTTACCAACAAGCTGATAGGACGCAGATTCCTCCTTCGGCGGGCAGTTATGCCCTTTCCCAAATGGCTTATGCGGTATTACCCCGCTTTTCAGCGAGCTATTCCCCACCAAAGGGTAGATCTCTACGCGTTACTCACCCGTCCGCCACTTACCCTCAAAGAGGGCCGTTCGACTTGCATGCCTAAGGCGCACCGCTAGCGTTTATCCTGAGCCAGGATCAAACTCTCAAATAAAATTCCTACTACATCTTGATTGTCAAAGAACAAATTTTTTGACTAAAAAACCCCACCAAGCGGGGGCTAAAAAGCCTTTTTTCAACTTGGCTAGATCTTAAATCATACTGGAGGCATTTAAACATTTTTTACCCATTTTGTCAATATCAATTATCCCTCCTCCAAGCACCTCATCTTTCTCGTAAAAAACAACTGATTGACCTGAAGAAATACCTCTTTCGGCTTCATCTAAAATAACTAACCATTTTCCTTTCTCATCTTGTCTTAAAACCTTCGCTTTTAATAACTCCCCCTGATAACGAACCTTTAGTTTTGTTTTAAAACCTTTTCCTTTAAATTTAACAATATTAATCCAATTAATATCCTTTAGCAAAAATTCTTTTCTTTCTGTTTCTTTACCAAAACCAACCACTAATTGATTGGTCTTCATTTTTTTCTCAATAACATAAAAAGGCGGCAAATTAGAAGCTTGCCCCTTACTAATAGTAAAGCCATGCCTCTGTCCAACAGTATATAATGGTATACCTGAATGAAACCCAATCACTTTCCCCTTGACATTCACTACTTCCCCAGATTTAATTTCTTTATCTAAATTTCTTTTTAAAAAGGGACGATAATCGTTTTCTGAAAAAAAACAAATCTCTTGTGACTCAGGCCTATTGGCCACTGGTAAATCCATCTCTTTGGCCATATAAACAACATCTTTTTTCTTATATTTTCCCAAGGGAAACAGAAGATAAGGCAACTGCCTTTGATTAAAATTGTAAAGAAAGTAAGATTGATCTTTTGTCTTATCCACTCCAGCCAAAAGCTGATAACCATTTTTATCTTTTTTAACCTTTACATAATGACCTGTGGCCAAATAATCATATCCTTTTTTCTTAACATAATCTAATAATGCCCCAAACTTAATCAACTTATTGCATTTAATACAAGGATTGGGAGTTAAACCACAAGCATAGGATTCTAAAAAATAATCAACGACTTTTCCTTTAAAAATATCCTTTAAATCAATCGTATAAAAAGGAATTTTTAATTTATGAGCTGTTCGCAAAGCAGCTCTAGATGATTCAAGGTCACAACATTTATTTCTAAAACCTTTTTCTTTTCTTTCACTCCACAATTCCATATGAAAACCAGCACATTGATAGCCTTCTTTAACTAATAAAGCGGCCGCTACACCAGAGTCAACACCCCCACTCATGGCTACGGCTACTTTCTTTTTCTTCATGGATTGAATTTTAACATCTAAAGGAATATAAATGAAGATTTTTTAAAATTTCCTAGGTTTAACTAAAAAATCACTTAAATCACGACGGCCAATAATCATTTGTGCTCTTAGATCACTTCTTTTAGCCACACTAGCAATTGTCTTAATCTTCCGGCCAGCCAAGTAGAAATTTAAACCAATAACTTCTCTTTCTTGCACACCTAACCCACTTTTATAGATTTTAGACCATAAAACATTCTCTGGCCTAAGTAAACCTAAATCATTGGCTAAATTTTCATCAATTGAGGTTCTCCAAGCCCCTGTATCTATCTTTGCCTTTATCTCATGTCTTTTCTTATCTTTATCTAAAAGCCTTATCTTTTCCCAAGTATTAACTATTTTTACCCCCTCTTCTGCCATAACACGATCAGCAAAGCGTTCAGCAAAAAGAGCCTTAGCAATTTTGACTCCATGATCAACATCCTTTACTTCTAGATCTTCCACCCTTTCCAATCTTTTTCTTAAAGGAGCCATATTGGCAACTTGAACTTCTAACCCAGGTCGAGCATTTAATTCTAGAATCATCGGTCCCCTATCTTTATCTAAAATAATATCTACTCCTAAAAACCCCAGGGAAGGAATTGCTTCTTGAACCTTACCAGCAAGTTTTAAAATCTCATTCCAATGAGGAATTTTTAAACCATTAATTTTTCTTTTTGTTTCAGGAATATATTTAATAAATTGCCCATTCACAATCCCATAAGTAGTGATACCTGTTGCTAAATCAATTCCTGCCCCTATAGCTCCTTGATGAAGGTTAGATTTTCCTTCTGACTCCCTCGTCGGCAAGCGTAACATAGCGGCCACAGGAACCTTATTAAAAACTAAAACTCTAATATCAGGAGCTCCATGATAAACATATCTAGTAAAAATCTTTTGAATTTTAATTCTTTCCTCTATAAAAGCCGTATCAGGAACATTGTGTAATCTAAATCTGCCAGAAAGAATCTCCAAAGCATGAAATTTTAAATCTTGGGTATTAATAATAGAATTATCCATTAAATACCATTCCCCAGCCCATTTAGCCTTCTTTTTAATAATAATCACCCCTTCTCCACCATAACCTTGGGAAGGTTTTAGAACAAAGTTACTAGGCAAATCTTCCCAAACGAAATTATTAACTTTTTTATCTGTTCTGAGAACAGCCAAAACCGCAGGAGTAGGTAAGCCATGCTTTTTTAAAACTTTTTTTGTCAAAAGTTTAGAATTGGCAATCCTTTTCCCCTCTTTCTTATTGCAAGACAGAAAAAGATGATTACGTGCATTCTGGCCTAAAATAGAAGAAGCTTTTGCCATTTATTTTTTAAGTAACTTTCTAAAACGACGGTATTCTAGCAAGCGTAAACCTGTAAAACGACCAACTATAATATTAGCTAATAAAGCAATTAAAATGGTTAATTCTGGGTATAAAATAGCCATTTTCCTCAAAAAGTAAGAACTTAGAATAAAAAATGATAAAGTAGCCAAGATTAAATTCTCAATCGTTATCTTAGTAATCTTTTGTGGTGGTTTTCTAAATTGGGTTTCAGCTAAATTTTCACCTAAAAGAATTAAAACTAAAATAGAAGTCAAAGCAGAACTAAAAATAGGTTGAAAATTAAGCCTTTGGAATAAAATCAATAGAGGGAAAAAGGAAAAACAAATCATTAACAAAACCAAGGACATCTTGGCCCTAAAATGAATCTTGAACCTTCTTAAAAGATAAATGGCTAAAATTTCAAAAAGAAGAATTATTAGAAAAATTACAATACCAGGTATAAGACCGGTATTTAAAAATATAACCCCCATCATAACTGGAGTAAAAATACCCAAACCTTGTATTCCAACAAGATACCTTAATAGAACAACTAGAGAAACGGCTAGAGGTAAAAGTAAAATCAAAACTAAAAATTCTAGAGGAAAACCCTGGTTAACAGCCCAGTAAAGAGCATGTTTTAAGAAGTTGATCGGTCCTAATGCACCCGGATCTTGACTTTGCAGCAGTTCTAAAAGCATTCTTTAAATATGATAACATTATTTGTTTAATTCTGACTCGATAAGAGCTTTAAAGCTCTCAAATGGTTGAGCTCCAACCAACATTACTCCGTTGACAAAAAAACTTGGTGTCCCACTTACTCCTACCTTATCTCCCAAGGCTAGATCATCTTTAACCACTTGAGTATATTTGCCGGAAGATAAACAAGAATTAAATGCTTGGGTATCTAACCCTAAGCTCTTAGCATAACTTGTTAAAGTCGAGGTAATTTCTGTCTCTTCAGCCCACTCATCTCTTCCTTCAAAAAGCATGTCATGCATTGGCCAATAACTTCCTTGATCCCCAGCACACCTGGCTACTTCAGCTGTTTCTTGAGAATGATTATGAAAAGGTAATGGATAATCTCTAAAAACGTAGTAAATATTATCCCCATATTCTTCAAAAATCTGTTCATAAGTTTCATCTACATAACGTTTACAGAAAGGACATTCATATTCAGAAAATTCAACTATAGTTATAGAAGCGTTCTCATCCCCTTTAGTAGCGGGAGCTCCTTCAATAATTAAATCAAATTCTGCCTGTCCTAAAACTATTGGACCTTCTTCTTCCTGAGCTGCTTGTGGAACAGTTTGGGGGTCATTATCTTTTGCTTTCTCTGAAAATTGACCAACAAAAAAAGCAGCGGCTACTAGAGCGGCTACTAAAATTAAAGTTAAAAAATTGATTCCACCTTTATTTCTCATCTTGATCGATCGATTTTATCGCAAAAACAGGACAACTGTCAATAGCTTCCTTAATTTTGACTTCATCATCCTCCTGAGGTTCAATTACCTCAACTTTACTATCATCAGTAAGTTTAAAACTTTTGGGAGCAATTGAAACGCAAGTTCCACATCCAATACATAAATCTTTATCAATATCTGTTTTCATTTTTGTCCTCCTTTCAAATACTTATAAACACTATTAGCTGCTAAAGCACCTTCAGCTGTAGCAGTAACTATCTGATGAAATTCACCGGTAGCATTAGCCACATCTCCAGCCGCAAAAATACCCTCTATATTAGTCTTCATATCCGAGGATACTTTAATAAAACCACTCCCGTCAAGATCAACCCCTAAAGGGATAGTTAACTGTGTCCCTGGAACTCCACCTATTTCAATAAAAACTCCATCCAAGGTTAATTCTTGATTATTTTTATAAGGTTTATCTAACTTAATTTTGGTAACCTTACCTTCATCTCCTAAAATCTCTACTACATTAGTTTCATAAATGATCTCAATATTAGATTCTTTTTCAATCCTCTCTCGCCAAAAAGGTTCCGCCCGAAGTGGTTTTTTTCGATAAATAAGATAGATCTTACTGACAATATTAGATAAATGATAGGTTCCTAAAGCGGCGGCATTAGAGCCACCAACCATAGCTACTACCTTTTCTTTGAAGAAGTTACCATCACAAGTAGTGCAATAAGAAACTCCTTTCCCTAAATATTCTGTTTCGCCAGGAACATTTAACTTCCTTCTTTCTGTTCCAGTGGCAATAATAATTGTCTTTGCTTGAAGAAATTTGCCACCATCAAACTGTACTTTAAAGACTCCATCTTTTTTTTCAATTCCCGTTGTTTCCTTAGCTAAAATTTCAACTCCAAAAGCTTCAACTTGCTCCATCATCTTATTGGCCAAATCTAAACCTGCAATTTTTTTAAAACCAGGATAATTCTCTACCTCGGCCGCTAAACTCAAAGACCCTCCTTCTTTACTACCTAAAACAAGATGATTAAGATGATACCTTGAAGCATAAATAGAAGCCGTTAGACCCGCTGGGCCGGTTCCAATAATAATTAAATCGTAAATTTTGTTATCCATTTATTCTTTTAAAGCCTCCTCTAATATTTTAATATAACCTTCTTTTCCAGAAAAACCCACTTGTCTTTTAATTTCTTTACCATCTTTAAAAATAATTACCGTAGGAATACTCATAACTGCATATTTTTGCGATATTTGTGGATTTTCATCAACATCTAACTTCCCTACCTTAATTTTACCAGCATAATCTTTTTCTAATTGATCGATAACTGGTCCAGCCATTTTACAAGGACCACACCAATTTGCCCAAAAATCAACCAAGACTGGAATATTAGATTTTAAAACTTCTTTTTCAAAATTTTGATCATTTAATTGCATAATATTTCCTTTCTTATAAAAATAAATAAAAATCAAACAACTACTAACTTAGTATGAGTTTAACTGGAATATTCTATTTTAACCCGCCAACCAACCACCGTCAACATAAATAACACTACCGGTAATATAATCTGCCTCATCAGAAGACAGAAAGGCAGCGGTAGCACCAATATCTTCAGGTTTACCTAATCTTTTTTTAGCAATTCTAGCCATTAACTCTGCTTTTGATTTCTCATCTGCGAGCATGCTATCAGTCATATCTGTATCAATGACTCCTGGAGCAATAGCATTTACGTTAATATTCTTAGCCGCTAAATCTATGGCCATATTTTCTGTCAAAGCAATTACACCCCCTTTAGAAGCTGTGTAATGAGCAATTGTTGGAAAGCCAACTCCTACTCCGCCAGAGGAAATAGAGGCAATATTAATAATTCTGCCTCCGTCCGTCATTAACTTAATTGCCTCTTGAGAACATAAGAATTGTCCTTTTAAGTTAACATCCAAGGTGCTATCCCATTGTTCTTCTGTTAATTGTTCAAAAGGCGCAAATTGAAGAATACCAGCATTATTAACTAAAATATCTAGCTTTCCCCACTTACTCTTTATTCCTTCAAACATTCCCTTAACTTGATCAGACTTAGAAACATCAGCCTGAACGACAAAAGAGTCTCTTCCTAATGCTTTTATCTCAGAAACAACTTGTTGGGCTAAATCCTCTTTGGAACGATAATTAACGGCCACATCAGCCCCTTGTTTAGCCAAAACTAAAGCGATACCTTTACCAATACCCCTAGAGGCACCAGTAACTAAAGCTTTTTTTCCTTTTAAATCAAACATTTTTTTCTCACTTCCCTCTCTTTTTATATTAACCTAATCAAAAAATTAGATAAAGAGACTAAATTAATAAAAAACTTAATAACAAAGAAAACAAGGCCATCACAGCAATAAAAAGTCTTTGTTGTTGTAAAGAAATCTCTTGTTTAATTGGCCAAAACAGCCAATTATTAAGACTTTGTTCCTTATCTTTTAACCAATCTGTTATTTCATCTTTAAGAATCATCAAAGACATCACCATTAATAAGCTAGAGCCAAATAGATTATCTGTAGAGGTAATGGTAAAGAAACAAAGGGCATATAGAATAACCTGAAACAAAGCATTGTGAAAGGCCAGTCTTTTTCTTTCTTCATAGGTATCAAAAACTAAGGGGATTATTTGCTTAAAGTTTTTTTGTTCTAACAACCTTTTTACTCTTTGACCGGTTAATTCATGAGGATTACTTAGCAAAACATACAAAAAATGATCTATTTCAATAAGGAAAACACCTAGAAAGCCTCCTAAAAAGAAACCGATTAAACTCCAATGCCAATCCCACCTCAGTAAAACAATAGTAATCAACCAGATTGAAGTTACTAAAAGACGTTTAAATAATTCTTTTTTAAACATGGTCTACTTTTCTAGCCTAACATAAAAATATTCCCCAACCAAGCTCTATCTAATATCTATCTATGAACCTAATAAACAAAAACTACTTTTTTTTAATTTCTTTCTTTAACTGCTGAAGCTTCCACATAAACAAGCTTGCTTGGTTTTTGACATTATTGGCATCTTTAACAAAGTTTCTAGCTTTTTCAAGAAGACCTCGAGGCATCTCTTTAGCATATTTAATATATAAGGCTACACGTTTTAAATCATTAAGTTCCTCGGCTAAACGATAACCATAATCTTGAAATTCACGACTAATATATTTATTCTTTTTCAAATCTATTTTTGATAAAACGTCTTTAATGGAATAAAAATCTTTTTTCTTTTTTATCATTTAAGCTCTTTTCTCATTAAAATAGGAGCTAGACTACCAAAAAAACCAACTATAAAAGGAGACCATAAAGGTAAATCTAGAGAGATCAGAATAATTGAAAGAGTTAAAGCTAAAACTGAACCCAAGCATAGTGCTATTTCTCTAAAATACAAGGCATGACTTACCCAACCTCGTAAGGCTTTTTTATAAGATTCGACATCCATAGGGATAGATAACATTTGCTCTGTAATTCTATAAAGGCCATCAACGCCAACAATAAATAAAGGGAAACGAGCAACTATTCTGAAAATCCAGGAAAGACTACTTAGCAATGAGCCTAAAGTAACAATACTCCTTCCCTTTGCCTTATCCACCCATTTGCCAATTGCTAAAGTCACCAAAAAAGCAAGTAAAATACCACCAGAAATAACCCCACCAAAACTTAGAATGTCACCTAAAACTAAAATTAAAAAAATAGGCCAAATACTACCATAAACGGCAAACTCTCCTCCGTGACCTAAATAGGCTCCAAAAGGCCTCAAATTCTTCTTAAAAAGGCCCAAAACCCTTAACATACTAACATCGCGATACGGTTTTACTTCAGGAGAAAATGAAATCACCAAAGCCGAAATCAGAGAAAAGAAAGCGGCCACTATAAAAAGACTCCAAAATCCCCAGGTCAAGACTAAGACACTTCCTAAGATAGGAGTGATAGTTAAGGTTAAAATACCAACAGCCCGACAGATACCTTCGCTAAAACCAAAAGAATGTTCATTCACAGACTTAATAAACAAACCATGATAACCAAACCAAAACAAAGCCGATTCCATTCCTCCAAATAAAGCCGCTAGACCTAAAAATAAAAGATTCTCTTTGGCTAGAAATAAACAAACAATAAAAATTAAAAGTGGGATAGTCGAAAGAATCACAACGTTTTTAAAACCTAATTTATAAGAAAGATTTTCAGATAAAGGAAAAGTAAGAAGTTTTACTAAATAAAAAGCTAGTGCATAAAATAAAACTCCTAAAATAGCAAACTTAATGCTTTTTCCTCCATCAGCCATATCAACAATAAGCTGAAAAATATAAATAGGAGAAAAAAGGCCTAAAAGACCATAGGCCATTCTTCTAGAAGCAGTTGTTAAAACGATAGGTGTAAAAGACGTTTTTATTTTCATTTATTAAATCTATTCATAACTGTAGTTAACCCTTCTTTTAAAGCTAATTTAATCGCTTCTCTTGTTTCTTTTACTAAATTATCTATTAACTCTCTTTCTTCTTTCTTAAATGGTAAAAGAACATATTTTTCTACAGATATCTCTAAAGATGGATGATTAATCCCCAATCTAAATCTAACGAAATCTTGAGTTTTTAAATAAGAAATAATTGATTCTAAACCTTTATGCCCAGCTGTCCCACCTCCAATTTTAATTTTAAGTTGGCCAGTTTTTAAGTCAAGATCATCATGAACTATCCAAATATCAGAAGGGTCTATTTTATAAAAAGAAGCTATCTTTGCCACAGCTTCACCTGAATTATTCATAAAAGCCTGAGGTTTAACTAAAATAGTATCTTTATCTAGAAAAGAAACCAATGACTTGAATTTATCTTTTTTAATCCAAGAACTATTGGCCAACTTATCTAAAA
Source organism: uncultured Gammaproteobacteria bacterium (assembly GCA_964546445.1). Classification (GTDB taxonomy): domain Bacteria; phylum Patescibacteriota; class Microgenomatia; order PFEM01; family JAPLYW01; genus CAZJJY01. The sequence goes on along the minus strand of CAZJJY010000001.1, from coordinate 42,117 downwards.
CCATAAATCCTAAATTATGGCGAGTGTTCTGATACTTTTTACCTGGATTACCTAAACCAACAATTAAAATCACTTTAATAAGTATTTTACTTCATTATCCAAGACTTGTTCAAAATCTTTGTAAAATTGCCCAACGGCAAAAAATAATGACGGAGCCTGTAAATAAATAACTTCATCAGCTAATTTTTCTATTTTAGATAAGGTGTCTTTGGCAATAACAGGAGTAGCAATAATTATCTTATTTGGATTACTCTGCCTTATAATCTCTATGGCGGCCATAATAGTTGACCCAGTGGCAACACCATCGTCTACCAAAATAACTGCTTTTCCTTTAAGATCCAAAAATGGTTTTTCTTGACGAAATTGCTTTTCTTTTTCTATAACCATTTTTCTTAATTGAATAATCTGATCATCAAGATATTTTTGATCAGCCTGCATTTTCTTGGCTAACTCCTCATCAATCACCGGTTCACCAATTGTTCCTACTGCTCCCAAAGCTAATTCAGGATGTGAAGGAGTAGGAATTTTTTTAGTCACAATTATGTCTAAAGGAGCACTTAATAATTTAGATATTTCTTTAGCCACAACCACACCTCCTCGAGGAATACCCAAGATAATAACATTTTTTTGATCTTTTAAGGAAGATAATTTTTCGGCTAATTGCTGACCAGCAATTATTCTGTTTTTAAACAACACTGTAATCTATTCTAACATACAAAAACCGTCCGCAAAGGAACGGCTTTAAATAAATCTTCTAAGTAAAATTAGATCTTACCTAAAAGTTTTTTAGCTAGATCACCAACCCAAGGAAGTTTAAATTCTTCTCCCTGATAAGCTTTATAAATTAAAACTAACCAAAGAACGAAACCAACAATCCAAACAATAGGAACAAAGAACCAAAGGAAAGGAATAACGACAATAATTGTTAGAATACCGAAAGTAACTACGGATTGAGCAGCGTGGAAACGAACAAAAGAATCTTTCTCAACTATAAGAAAAATTATTCCTGTCACCCAACCTAAAACATAGGTTAAAGCTGCAGCAGTTTTTTTAGGAAGACCAGTTCCCGCCATTAAGTTTTTTCACCTCCCTTCTCTAGTTTTATCGTTCCATACCGCCCCTTCTTTGTCAAGATATAAATCAGCTATTTTTTTCTCCGTTTTTTTATTTTAAAAAGTTTCTAAGAAAACAAAAAGCAAATAAATAAGTAAAAGTACCACCCCTTCCCAACGTTCTAACTTTTGTTTAGTCTTAATAAAAAAGAAAAGGATACCAAAAATTATTAAGAAAGCCATTGTGGCTAAAAGGTAATCAGAAAAAGCCTGGATACGAAAAGGAGAAATCAAGGCTACTAAACCAATAACTAAAGTTCCATTGGTAACAATTGAACCCAACAAATTACCAAAAAACATTTCTTTTTGTCCTTCCTTAAGAGTTTTTATACTAAAAACTAATTCTGGTAATGTTGTCCCTGCAGCCACAATCAAAAGACCTACCAAAAACAGAGGTAAATTAAAAACAATAGCTAATCTAGAAGCTAATATAACTAAAATATTAGCTGAAATCAGAAGCAGAATAATACCAATAAAAATCCAGACTATTTCTTTTTTCGTTTCTTTTTGTCCAACTTTTCTTAAAAAGCGTTTAACAATGCTAACTTTTTCTTTGACCAACCCCCCACGTCTTTCACTAAAGATAACAACTTGATAAAAAATATAAAAAACAAGTAAGATTAAACCATCAATCCGAGATAAAAACTTATCAAATAAAAGGATCATTGGGGCTGAAGCAGCCAAAAAGGCGTAGAAAATGTCCCGACGAATAAAACCTTCTTTAATATTTATTAGCCCCACCACTAAAGCTGCTCCACCCAGAACTAAGGACAAATTAGCAATATTAGCCCCGATGATATTGCCTAAAGAAAGAATTGGTTGATTATTAAAAGCCGAACTCAAGCCAACAAAAAGTTCAGGCAAACTAGTCGCTAACCCTAAAATTAAACTTGTTAAAGCAAATTTACCTAACTTTGTTTTTAAAGATAACGCACGAAAATTAACGATTAAAATATCAGTTGCCTTAACTAATAAAAAAGCAAAGAAAAATATTAAAACTAAGTAAAAGACAATTATCATTTATTTCTCCTTTTTTTAGAAGCAATAAAGATACCTTTGGTAATTTCAATTGCCAATATATTAAAAATGCCTAAACTAATAAGAAAAATCCATTCTCTTATCCCCAAAGGCTGCGTTCCTAAAAGTCTCTGTAAGGGAGCAAGATAAACCGCTCCAAGAATAAGAGCTAAACCAATAGCCACAGATAAGGTAAGAATTTTATTACTGAAAGGGTTAAAACTAAAGATTGGTCGACGTAAACTACGACAAGCGAAAATAACAAATAAAGAATCAATTCCTAAAGCAACAAACATCACCGTTCTCGTGTCAACAAGAACTAAATAGCCTTTGGCTAATAAATAAAACAAGCCTAAAAGAATAAAATTAGTCAACATCCCAATAACAAAAACTAAAAATTTAAGTTCACTATCTAAAATTGGAGTCTCTTTCTTCCTTGGTAACTCTTGCATAATCCCTTTTTCTTGACGTTCAAAAGCTAAAGAAATAGCCGGAAAACTATCTTGGACCAGATTAACCCAAAGAATCTGGACGGCTGTCACCGGTAATGGCAAACCTAAAAACAAAGAACCTCCAATTAAAATAACCTCTGAAAAACTATCAGAGAAAAGGTATAAAACTACTTTCCTAATATTTTCAAACATTGCCCGACCACTTTCAATGGCCTTAAAAATAGTGGCAAAATTAGAATCAAGAAGAACAATATCGGCTGTTTGTCTAGCTACATCAGCAGATTGACCAACAACAATACCTATATCCGCCTGCTTTAAAGCCGGCGCATCATTAACCCCATCCCCCATCATGGCCACTACTTCACCATTAGCTTTTAAGGCTTTGACTATTTTTAATTTTTGTTCCGGAGTTGTTCTGGCAAACAAGATAACCTCTTTTACTTTTTGCTGAATATCTTTCTCAGTCATTTCTTCCAAATCTTTCCCTTCTAAAACTTTTCCCTTATCAGCTAAATTGAGCTTTTTTAAAACTGCCAAAGCAGTCGCAGGATAATCACCTGTAATAACCTTAATCTTTATATTCGCTTCCTGAGTTTGTTTTAGGATTAATTTTACCCCTTCTCTAATTGGGTCTTCATAAACTAAAACACCTAACCAATTAAATTCGTGAAGATTTTTACGTTCTATTTCTTCTAGTTTTGAATTTTTATAAGCAAAACCAACTAATCTATAGCCTTTTTCAGCCAGTTGTTTGAATTTTTCTTCCCAATTTTTAATCTCTTCCTTAGTCAAACTAGATCTATGTAAAATTATTTCTGGCGCTCCAGAGAAAAAGAGTAAATTATCTTTTTTACCTTGATGCAAGGTTGCAACATATTTATATTTAGGATTAAAAGGTATCTCATCTAAACGAGGATAATCTTTTTGGAGTTTGACAACATCCATCTTTTCTTCTGCCCAAATTCTCATTGACGTTTCTAATGGATCCCTCATATCATTACATAAAATTGCCGCCTTAGTTAATAAATCTTTACTCTCATTTTCATCATTTAAAACAGATTCCACTACCCTCATTTGACCCTCTGTTAAAGTCCCCGTTTTATCGGCACAAATAACACTTACTGATCCAAGTGTTTCGGCGGCTAAAAGTTTACGTACTAAAGCTTTTCTCTTTAAGATACGTTGCATCCCTAAGGCTAAAATAACGGTCAAGCTGATTGGTAATCCCTCTGGAATAGCCGCCACAGCTACAGCCACAGAAATGGTAAACATTTCTAGTAAACCATAACCCAAAAATTCGCCAAATATGAACAAAGCTACCGTTATTACCCCGACAGCAATGGCCAAATACCTAGCTAATTTCCCAATTTGAATTTGCAATGGTGTCTTTTCTTCTTCTAACTTAGCAATTCTCCTACCAATCTTACCTATTTCTGTGTTCATCCCTGTTTTGGTTACTAACATTCTGCCAATACCACTACTAATAATGCTTCCGGCAAAAACTATGTTACCTTTTTTATACTTAGAAGTTTCCAAACTTTCCTGAGTTGCTTGATCCTTACCAACTGGCATTGATTCCCCAGTCAAAATAGCTTCATTAATAGTCAAATCAGTTGCTTCTAATAAAACTCCATCAGCTGGGACACGACTCCCAATGGTCAAAACAGCTAAATCTCCCACCACTAAATCTTTAGCTTGTATTATTTGCTGTTTTCCATCGCGAATAACCTTAGTTTGAGGAGTTAAAAGATCCCTCAAAGCTTCTAATGATCTTTGAGCTTTTCGCTCTTGGTAAAAACCAACAATTGTATTAATTGAAACGGCTCCCAAAATAACAAAAGTATCTTTAAATTCTCCCAAAAAGAAAGTTACTATCCCCGCCAAAAGTAGAATATAGATGAGAGGTGATTTAAATTGAGAAAGAATAATCTTTAAATTAGTAATTTCTCGAGCTTTACGAAGTTCGTTAGGCCCATTTTCTTCCAAGCGTTTTTTAACTTCTTGAAAAGTTAAACCTGAAAAAGAGAAATCTTTTTTCATATGTTAATATTAGCATAAATTAGAACCTATTTTTGTAGATCAAAAAGTTTCTGGACTTCTTTAAGATCACTCGTTTGAGAAGGACTCTTATCATCTCTGAAACGAACTAAACGGGGGAATCTTAAGGCTAATTTAGCCGCATGAATGGGCGATTTGGTGATATTATCTGCTTCAATTTCAACAACAATTTTTGGTAAACACCATAGATCTGGATTCAAATTCTTATTAATATTGTACTGCTTTGGTTTTTTTTCTGTCTTAACCTTATCGCATCGATCTCTCATTTCTCTCCATTGCTCATCAGATAAACCAGTCCCAACTTTAGAAATAGTTAAAATCTGATCATTTGTTTGTTTTTCCTTCACACCTACTAGAAATCCACCAATACCAAATTTTGCCCTTCTCCCCTTCCCTTTATAGTAGCCCATGACAACACAGTCTAAGGTATCAGCTAAACCACCGCCTTTTTTACCTTCCTCTTGTTTAAATTTTACCCAAGTATAGCCACGCTTACCTGAATCATAAGGAGCTTCCCATTTTTTGATTACTACCCCTTCTAAACCTTTTTTTATTTGTTCTTTATGAAATTTCCTTAGTTCATTTGGACTTTGAGTTACCATTTGAGGAGACAAACAAACAACTTTATTATCATTTTTAACTAACCTTTTTAACATTTCTCTTCTTTTATTAAAAGGTAGGTTCAGTAAATCTTTTCCATCTTTATATAAAATATCAAAAACAAAATACTTCAAAGGGATCTCTTTTGTTTTTTCGCCAACTCCATATTTCCTTTTTCTTTTAATCGTTTCTTGAAACGGAAGAAACTTACCAGTCTTAGGATCAACGCCAATCGCTTCTCCATCTAAGATAACCGATTTTGTCTTAATCTCTTCCCTTACTCCCTTGTCTATATCGGGAAACATATCAGTTATATTCTCTAGATTCCTGGTAAACATGTTAATTGCTTGACCATTTTTATGAACTTGGAGCCTTGATCCATCATATTTAGGTTCAGCCGCTACTTTACCCATTTTCTTAATCATCTCTTCAGTATTAGCTAATCTCTGACATAGAGCAGAAATTACTGGAACTCCCAATTGTACTTTAAAACCCCCTAATCCCTTTAAACCTTTATCTTTAATAATTTTGGCAATTTGACCAATATCAGCCCTTACATTATAGATAGACTCAATCAACTTTCTTTGTGCCTTATCTTCACTAATCATCCAAGATAAAGCATCTAAGATAGTTAATTCAGAAAAGCCTAATCTCAATTTTCCTAAGGGAATCCTGCTGATATATTTAGCTGAAAGTGGATCTAAATTAAAGAGAAGATTAGCTGTCTTATCTATTTTTCTTTCTACTGAACCCTGACCTCCTTCTTTAGCAATCTCATATAAAAGATCATAAACTTTATTTACTGAAAGAGTCCCATTCCCATTATTTTTTTTAAGGCTAAAGACTACTTCTCCTAAATCACCAATTTGTTTAAAAAGACTCTTTATTTCCCCTTCTTCTCTTTTAAAAGCCTTAGCGACTGCTTTAAACATTAACCTTTCGGCCATATTAAACTCTAGCCCTTTATAGGCAGGAACCAATCTTCCTAAAGATAAATAACAAACTTTATCAACCTCATCTTGTGAAGATTTTTTCAGAAGTTCTGATAGAATAATTGTTATTTCGTTTCTTGAGGCAGTTTTTTCCAATTTCAGAAAGAAATCCGCTAAAACTTTAAAATTCATTTTAAATTAAATTCTGTGAGAAGAACAAATAAGCAAAGACGACGACAACAACGAACAATACTCCAAAAATAATTGAGGTCCAACCTGTTTTTTCATCTTTTAAAACTTTATTTAATCCTTCACCGATCAAAGTTAAACCAAACAAGGTTGGTAAAATTAGAATCATATACAGAAACTGAGGTTCTGTTGTTTTCATTTAAATTTTGACAAGCTTTTAACGTAAAATATACCTTGCCGATTTAGTCCTACCTTCTTTTTTAAGAATACCTTTTTTAATGAAATAATTAAAGTCACGCAAGATTGTATCGTCTGAATATTTGACAGCTACTTTTCTAGCTTCAGGAGTAGTGATTGAACCATTAACCTGTAAATATTCCATAATTTTCATTTGTCTTTCGTTTAATGGTATTTGTGCACCTATTTTACTCTTCATCTTCAAATCAGAAGAAAGTTTCTTTATTTTTTCTTTAATTCTAGTTAGTTCAACGGCCATTGCTTGTGTAAAATAAGTTAACCAAGGAGTTAAATCACGCTTATTTAAGTCAGCTGATTGGTTAGAAACGTTAGCTAGAGCTTGATAATAAGAAGCGGCATCTTTATCAAAGTATTCTTCTAAAGAAAAGAATTTTCTAATGTCATAATTCTCAAAAAATAAGACTAAAGTAGCAAAAGCACGAGCGGTTCGTCCATTTCCTTCAATAAAAGGATGGACAGCAACTAAATAATAGTGAGTTATACCCGCTTTTAAAACAGAATTAACCAGAGCTTCTTTAGAACCATTAAGCCATTCAAAGAAATCTTCCAGTAAAAAAGGTACTTCTACCGCTGGAGGTGGTCTGAAAGTTACTTCTCCTGTAAAACCATTTTTAACTACCACCTGGGTTTGTCTGTATTCCCCTATAAAACCATCTAGAATACGATCACAAGTTAAACCATGAATTTTTTTAAGCATCCCCTGAGTGTACTTACGGCTCTTGTCCTTTTTCTCTTGATCTTCAATAAACTTTATAACATTACGATAATTAATAACCTCTTGAATATCTCTCTCACGAGCTACTATTTGCTCTCCTTCAATAGCTTTTCTAACTTCATTTAAAGAAAGATCATTTCCCTCTAGGTGAGTTCCATGATGAACTGTTCTGACTAGGGCATCCTTAACAAAACGACTTTCATAAATGGGGATTAAAGGAGCATTTTCAATTACTTCTCTCGCCGCTTCAATAAGCCCAATGTTGGCTAGTATTTCATTATTTATGGTAAACTTAGGAGAATACATCAGTTCTATTATTTAATTTTTAGAGATAATTTTCAAGGCCAAATGACACACATTAAAAAAACTAAGGCTAATTTAAAGAAATATCAGATTGCCGTTATTAACCAAATGTTAAAACTAGCAACGACTGGTTTCGGTTTAGTCGCCGCTTTAGCTTGGAATGAGCTTATTAAAACCTTTATTAACGACTACATTAAAACTAAAATTAGTGTCGGTTCAGGCGTTATTTCTCTTCTTATTTACGCCGTTATTATCACCATTTTAGCCGTCGGCATTACCCTCCAACTAAGCAAATTAGCTGAAAGAGTTAAAAACGGCTAACTTGCTCCCAATTTTATAACGTCCAGCTTCTTTAAATGTTCTTTTTCGACTAAATTTATATCGGCTGTACTTAAAATTGTTTGTTGTTTGGGAATGACTTCTAATAATCTTTCTCGACGATGAGAATCCAACTCTGAAAAAATATCATCTAAAAGAAGTAGTGGTCTTTCTTTTGTTTTTTCAAACATAAACTCTAATTCGGCTAACTTTAAACTAAAAATGGCTGTTCTTTGTTCTCCCCTAGAACCAAAAGTATGAAGGCTTCTTTCTTCCCCTCCTTTTTTTATTTTGACATCAAAATCATCACGATGAGGACCAACTAAAGTCATACCTGAAGCAATTTCTTTACCAATATATCTTTCTAGGCGTTGTGGAGAAATAATACTCTTATCATAAATAACATCTATTTGACCAAAATAATCAGGTTGACTATTAATAAAATCAATAAATTCCTCTCTTTTTCTGCTAATAATTCCTCCATTTTCAATTAAAAGCTTATCCCAAAAGAAAAGAACACCTCGAGGTTTACCCTGTTCACGAACCTGTTCTAAAAGCTTATTCCTTTGCCTTAAACCCTTTTGATAAGAGAGATTTGCTCTTCTGTACTCTTTGTCTGCTTGTTCTAAAACATAATCTAACCATTCTCGACGGACTGAAGGACTATTTAAAATAATCTTTAAATCTTCTGGGCCAAAGTAAACAACCCTTAAATTACCAACAAAATCCATCATTCGTCTTGGAATTCCATTAACTAAATATCTTTTTTTAGGAACTCTTTTCCCTAAAATTTCTCCGGTTGTTAAAACAATTTCCAAATCTTCTTCTCCTTCAATATTGCTGATCTTTGCCCTTAATCTGGATAGATTATGGCCATAACGAATCATTTCCTCTCCTTTTTGAGCCCGAAAACTTTTACCTGTAGCTAAGAGATAAATCGCTTCTAAAATATTCGTTTTCCCCACTGCATTTTGCCCTACAAGTAAGGTTGAATTGGTTCTAAATTTAAATTCCTTTTGGGAATAATTTCTAAAATCTTTTAAATTTAATTCTTCTAAAATCATTTATTTTTGACAAGAAGGACAATAAAAAGTCCCTCTTCCTCCAACGACAATTCTTTTTATTTTATCTTGACAATTAAGACATTTCTGCCCTGTTTTACCATAAACTAAAAAGTGGTTTTGGTAAGAACCTTTTTGGCCTCGAGCATCTAAATAATATTGATCAGAAGCCCCTCTGTATTTAAGGCCTGCCTTTAAAACCTTTTCTAAAGCATTAAAAAGTTTCTTTATCTCGTCTGAAGAAATCTTATCAGCTGTTCTTCTGGGATCGATACCGGCTAAAAACAAAGCATCATTAGCATAAATATTACCTACCCCAGACATGACTTTTTGATCCATTAAAATAACCTTAATATTTCTTCTCGTTGAAGATAAAATTTCTTTAAATTTTTCAAAATCAAGATCGTCTAAAAACTCTGGTCCAAAATCACTTAAAACTTTTTCTAACTCCTCTTTATTTTTGATTAATTTCCACCAACCAAATTTACGCGAATCAGAGAAACGAAGCTCTTTATCATTTGATAAAGAAAGAGTTATATGTTGCCATTTATCTTTTCCATCACTCTTATCCCTAACCAAAAGTCTTCCGTTTAATTTCAGATGGATAAGAATAATAACTCCATTACTAAAAAAGATTTGTAAAACCTTGCTTCTACGTTTAATATCCTTTATCTTTCTTCCTAAAAGAGCTTTTTTAACCTCTTTTAAAGAAGGTTGAACTTGTTTTGGAGAATCTGTTGAGATATCTAAAACCTTGAGATTTAAAATTAAACTTTTAAGATCTCTTCTAATTGTTTCTACTTCTGGTAGTTCTGGCATAATTTTTTGCTACAAAGGTTTTTATTTCCTTCTGAAAACGTTCCTTGCTAAACTTCTTTGCTTGAAGGTAACAATCCTCTGATTTATATTTACTGGCCTTAAAATTCTTTAAAATTTTAATTAAACTTTCTGTTGTTGGATAATCAAAAAATTCACCTGTTTTACCTTCTAAAACTGACTCCAAATAACCACCCCCACGATAAGCAATTACTGGCCGCCCAGATGCCATAGCTTCAACCGGCGTAATACCAAAATCTTCATCAGTTGCTAAAGCTAAAAAGGCTTTAGCCTGACCATAATAACGATAAAGTTCTTGATCCGTAACCCGACCAGTAAATTCAACCCAACGACTCTTTAAATTTTTTAAATCTTGGTTTAGCCAATGTAAACCAGCTTTTTCACCAATAATTTTTAAAGGAATTTTGAGCTTGCTACTAGCTTTAATCGCCAGATCAATTCCCTTGGCTCCAACTACCCGAGAAACAACCAAAAAATAGTTTTTTTGTTTTAAACCTAAGGTCGCTTTTTTGATTTTTTCTACTTCCGCCGGTGGGTAAATAATGCTTGAATCGCGACGATAAAATTTCTTTACTCGTCCTTGAGTGTTGCGAGAATTAACAATAAAATGATCTACCGTCTGAGCTGAGCGAAAATCGTAAAGACGTAAAAAATGGTTAACAATTAGAGCATAAACCCGCACTAGCCAATAACGTTGCCATTCCAAGGAGGTCTGATAACCATAAAGGTAACGTGGTGGCGTATGACAATAACAAAAAACCTTGGTTTTAGGTCCAACTTTAAAACCACGAGTAATGTACCAAGAAGCAGAGGCAATTACCACATCATATTGAGAAAAATCAAAACTTCGCCAAACTATCGGAGCTAAAAAACGCAGAGGACTATAAAAACTTTTAAACTTTAACAATGGTGCCAACCACGATTCAACTATTTTAGCTTGGGCAAAAACTTGACCAGCCGAAGATCCCCGATCACAAAAAGCGGTGTAAATAGGGGCTTTTGGCCATATCTCATGTAGGGCTTCCAAAACCCTTTCTGCTCCTCCATATTCTTTAAGGTAGTCATGAACTAAGGCTACTTTCATACTAATTGCATTTGTTTATTTTTATCTTCTTTCTCTTTTTGTTTCTTCTCTTCTTCTTTCTTTTGACCAGGCAATTTTTTAATCAAACTCTTAAATTCTAATTCTTCAAAGAGTCTTTCAATTTTTTGATGATCATAATCATGAACCTGACATTCCTTTAAATTAAGTTTAACAGAAACATTTCTGATAATAGTGGCTAATTTTTGAGAAAGCAAGGCATTTTCTTTTCCTGTTTTAAGTTTTTCAGCTAATAAAGGCTTGATTTTATCAATATTTTTATAGACAGCTTCAAGAGTTTTATATTCATTTAAAAGTGTAGCAGCTGTTTTAGGTCCAACTCCCAAAACTCCTGGATAATTATCAGAAGGATCACCAACTAAACCCTTGAAATCAATAATTTTATCAGGAGAAATACCTAAATGTTCTTTAACTTTTTGAGGACCAAAAATCTCTGCCTGAGTAAAACCCCTTTGAGGAGTATAGACTTTTACTCTTTTATCAACCAATTGCATAATGTCTTTATCACCAGTAACAATAATAATCTCTACATTTTTCTTTTTTGAAGCCTGTTTTGAAAGAGTTCCGATAACATCGTCAGCTTCGAAACCACGCTTAGTAAAAATAGGAACATTTAAAGCCTTGACGACCTCATAAACACGCTTTATTTGGTCTCTAAATTCTTTGTCTGACTCAGGACGATGAGCTTGATAACCAATAAATTCATGATGACGAAAGGTAGGATATGGTAAATCAAAAGCCACCGCTAAATAATCAGGTTTTAGATTATCTAAAACATTTAAAAGCATGCTAGTAAAACCATAAACAGCATTGACAATCTCCCCTTTTCTCGTCGTTAATGTCAGTGGGAAGGCATGATAAGCTCGATGAAGAATCGCATGTCCGTCAATAAGAACCAAACTTTTCATTAGGGTTTTTACTCCATTAATTTTTCAAACTCTTCGCCTTCTAAGGTTTCTTTCTTAACCAATTTCTCAGTAACCAGATCTAATTTCTTTTTGTTTTTCTTTAAAATATCACAAGCTTTTTTAAAGGCGTCATCAACAATTTGTTTAATTTCTTTATCAACCCTAGCTTGCATATCAGGACTAATTTCCACAGCCTGAGCCCAACTATGACCAAGACTAGTCTCAAATTGAGGACCTAAATAGATAGGGCCTAAATCACTCATACCAAAATCAACAACCATTTGACGAGCAATCCTGGTAGCTTGACTGATATCAGAAGCTGCTCCACCAGTTAACTCATTAAAAATCAATTCTTCAGCTGCTCTCCCCCCCAGCAAAGTGGCAATCATTTCTACCATATGACTCTTTGTTTCTGTGTAGCGATCTTTTTTAGGAGGAATTAAAGTAAAGCCCATGGCCGCTCCTCGAGAAACAATGGAAATACGGTGAACAGGGTCAATATGAGGTAATTTATGACTAACAATGGCGTGCCCGGCTTCATGATAGGCAGTCATTTTTCTCTCCTCTTCAGACTGAATTCTTTTCTTCTCAGGGCCTAATTTAACCTTAGTAGCTGACTCCTCAATATCATCTTTATTAATTGATTTTTTACCATTTCTGGCAGCTAAAATGGCAGCCTCATTAAGCATATTTTCTAAATCAGCTCCAGAAAAACCAACCGTTCTTCTAGCAATATTACCCCAATTAACACCTCTAACAAATGGTTTCCCCCTCGCATGAATTTTTAGTATTGCTCTTCTATCTTCTAAATCAGGTAAATCCAAAACAACCCTTCTATCAAAACGTCCCGGTCTAAGTAAAGCCGGATCTAAGAGGTCACCTCTGTTAGTTGCCGCTAAAATAATAACATTATCTGAAGGAGAGAACCCATCCATTTCCACTAAAATCTGATTTAAAGTTTGCTCTCTTTCGTCATGACCACCGCCCCCCATTCCTGTTCCTCTCTGTCTTCCGATAGCATCAATCTCATCAATGAAAATTATGGCTGGAGATGCTTTTTTAGCATTATTGAATAAATCTCTTACTCTGGATGCACCGACTCCAACTAACATTTCCATAAATTCTGAACCAGCCATTGAGAAAAAAGGAACATTGGCTTCTCCAGCAACTGCTTTGGCCAATAGTGTTTTTCCTGTTCCGGATGGTCCAACTAATAAAACCCCCTTAGGAGTTCTCGCCCCTAATTTTTTATATTTCGCCGGATGTTTTAAGAAATCAACTACTTCTTCAAGTTCTCTTTTGGCTTCATCAACTCCGGCTACATTTCTAAATGTCATTGATTGTTTCCCTTTAGAAAAGAGCTGTGCTTTAGAACGGCCAAAGGAAAAGATAGAATCTTGTGCTCCCCTAGCTTGTTTAAAAATAAAGAAGAAAAAGACAACCAATAATATAAAAGGTAGTATTCCTGATAAGATGTTTATCCAAACTCTGGATAAAGAAGTATCTTTGACAGAAACATTAACGGATGAAGGATCAATATCTTCTGAACTTAAAACTTCAGCAAAACTAATTTCTGCTTCTTTACGAGAAAATTTCTTCGTTTCATCTTCGTAGATTAAATTAATCTTATTATCTTCTAATTCAATCTCTTTAATTTTATTTTCTTTAATATCAACTAAGACTTGAGATAGGGCAATTTCTTCTTCTTTTTCCCCAGATTGCATAGGAAAAGAGAATAAAAAGGAAGAAAAAACGACCAAAACAAATACCCAAAGAAGGGTATTCCTTAAATTTAACCGGAATTTAAATTCGTATTTCTTTTTTGGACCTTGTGGAGGTTTGTTTTTCTCTGCCATTGAGTTTTTATCTTACCATAAAAATAGCTTCAAATTCAAGCTAAACCCATGGTTTTTTTAACCTCAGACAAAGTTTCTTTGGCAATCTTTGAACAATAAACTCTTCCCTCTTCTAAAATCTCATCCACTAATTTAGAATTTTTTTCAAAAAGGGTTCTTTTTTCTTGGATTGGTTTTAAAGCTTTAAAGATAACTTGAGCTAATTTTTCTTTAAGATCTGAATATTTAATTCCTTTTCCCAAATATTGTTTTTCGTAATCTTCTCTCGTTTTTTTACCCATAAAAAGCTCAACAAAAACAAGTAAATTAGCTACTCCACCTTCTTGAGGAATATTTTTACCAGAGCCAGAATCAGTCGGCGCTTTGGATAACTTTTCTTTAATCGTTTTTAAATCATCAGTTAATAAAATATAACTTCCTCTTATTGATTTACTCATCTTGCCTTCTCCTAACAAAGAAGGGATTAAAGCACCTTTAGTTAGAAAAGCTTGTGGTTCAGGAAATATCTTCTTGAACATGACATTAAATTTTCTGGCCACTTCTCTACTCAGCTCAATATGAGGTAGTTGATCTTTTCCGACGGGAACTTCTTCTGCTTTATAGATTAAAATATCGGCGGCCATTAAAATTGGATAATATAGAAGACCTAAATTAACATAATCAGGATTTTCTAATTTCTTGTCCTTATAAGTAGGTAATTGCTCTAACCTTGAAACTGGAAAAATAGTAGCAAAAAAATAGGAAAGCTCCACATGTTCAGGGACTTGAGATTGAATCATTAGATGACATTTTTTCGAATCCAAACCGGCAGCTAAATAGTCTAAAATAACATCCCTAATTTCTTCCTGCATGTTTTTAGGATCAAAAGGGGTTGTTATCCCATGATAATCGACCACACCAAAAATACAGTCATGGGTTTCTTGAAGTTCAAGCATTCCCTTAACTGCTCCAAAATAATTACCTATATGCAATCTCCCAGTTGATCTGATACCAGAAAAAACTCTTTTTCTACTCATAATAGGGTTATTCTAACAAAAAACCACCTCTAAAAGAAGTGGTCCTGTGACAGGGGTGGGATTTGAACCCACGACCTTTGGTTTATGAATCCAATGCTCTAACCAGCTGAGCTACCCTGTCTTGGTTGCGGGGCCGGGAGTTGAACCCGGTCTGTGAGATTATGAGCCTCACGTGCTACCGTACACTACCCCGCACGACGTGAACTGATTTTAACAAAAAAGAGGACTTATAACAAGATTAATCCAGAAAAAGATTAACCCATTGTTTCCAACTAGGAACAAATTCAGGAAGCTGAGAATCTTTAGTCCCTAAAATACCCTTAACGTCTTCAGGAAGAATAACAATTGTTTCCCCTTCCTTAGACATATTAAGCTTATTTCTAGCTACTTCTTCAACAAAACCATCAGATTGATAATATTTCTTCTTTTCTTTTAATAAAACCCTTTCCTCTTCTAATTCAAATACCTTTTGCTCGGCTAATTTAAGTTCATCCCCTGATCTTAAAAGTCTCATGATATCTTTGGAAAGATTAACTATAAGACCGATACCAGCTATGATAATAATAATCTGGATTGATCTACTTCGAATTGATAAGTTCAGTTTTTTATTTAACATGTTGACAGTATGTTTCTAAAGTGTTATTATAGGATTAACCTATAACACCTTTAGGTTCATAGGTAATATTATTTAAACCTGCCTTCTTTTAGCTTCTATGGCTAATGAAAAAAATTTAACCACTGCCTATCAGAATTTTATAGACTTTTTAAAGAAACAAAACAAGTCGTCTTCAACTATTTTAGCATATGGGAACGACTTAAAGCAGTTTATTGATTTTTTGGGTAAAAAACAAATTACTCAAGTTACTTCTGTGTCTTCAGAACATATTGAAGATTTCAAAGAATATCTTAATTATAATAAATATTTGCCTAAATCAGCCTCAAGAAAACTTAATTCAATTAAATCTTTCTTTAAATTCTTAAATAATCAGGATTTAGTTGATAAAA
The DNA here is from genome assembly GCA_964546445.1 of uncultured Gammaproteobacteria bacterium. Taxonomy (GTDB): domain Bacteria; phylum Patescibacteriota; class Microgenomatia; order PFEM01; family JAPLYW01; genus CAZJJY01. Next base: position 26,378 of record CAZJJY010000001.1, on the reverse strand, counting down.
ACCCGGCTGAATCTATTAAGTACCCTACTTACGAAGCTAAACCGCCTCGTATTCTAACTCAAATGGAATACCGAGCTTTAAGAGATGCTGTTCGTAATGATGTTCGTATATCTACTGTTGTCGAATTACTTTTACAAACTGGAATGCGCATTGGAGAATTAGCCAGATTAGAATTAGGAGATATTAAAGATAATCAATTAATAATTAAAGCCTATGAATCTCAACCAGAAAGAAATATTGTCTTAAACCAATCAGCTAAAAAATCCTTAGATCGTTGGGTAGAATTTAGATCTAAAACTAAAACAAAAAATATTTTTATTACCAAAACAGGTCGAGCATTTCTAGTTAGAAATATTCGTACCATTGTTGGTCGCTATTTCAGACAAGCTGAGATTACAGATGCAACTATTAATGACTTAAGACATACCTTTATCGCCCACCAACTAAGTAATGGGGCTTCCGTTGTTTTAATCCAAAGATTAGTTGGACATAAACGTCTTTCTACCACAGAGAAATATCTTGACTTAACTAAAGAGATCGGTGACGAAAAGAAAATTAAAATAGAAGAGCTTTAATTTAAATTAAAATGTAATTTTAGAGACTAACCTTAAGGGTTAGTTTTTTTATAGTATTTTCTCCCTTTTAATTTCTCAGGTAATAATGATTTATCTTTATCAGGATATTTCTCATAACCTTTCCCATACCCCACTTTTTTCATCAATTTAGTAACTGGATTTCTAAGATGTAAAGGGATGGGAAGATTGCCAAATTTCTTGACATCTTCTTGGGCGGCTCTAAGACCGTTATAGGCACTTCTATCCTTTGGAGCTTTGGCGAGATAGACTGTTCCGTGAGCAAGGTTGATAGTGCATTCAGGATATCCTATTATCTCACAGGCTCTAAAGACTTCGTTGGCAATCACCAGAGCAGTAGGAAGAGCCATCCCAATGTCTTCAGAGGCAAAGATAACCATTCTTCTGGCTATAAACTTCGGGTCCTCTCCTGCTTCAACCATCCTTGCCAGATAATAAAGAGCGGCATCAACATTACTAGCCCTCATACTTTTCAAGTAAGAGCTAATAGTGTTGTAATGCTCTTCTCCTCCCTTATCATATAAAAGAGATTTCTTTTGAAAAACTTCTTTTATTAAAGATAGTTCTATTTTTCTTTTTCTTTTTAAAGTTGAAGCAGCAATTTCAATGCCATTTAAAGCTACTCGTGCATCCCCACCACTTAGTTCAATCAAAAATTTAAGTGCCTTTGGTTCTATCGTCACCTTAAGTTCTTTCAAACCCCTTTTAATAATCATCTTTAAATCTTCGATTGAAAGTTGGTTTAAAACAAAAACACGACTTCGAGAAAGCAAAGGGCCAATGACCTCAAAACTTGGATTTTCTGTTGTTGCTCCAATTAAAATTATTGTTCCTGATTCGACATGAGGTAAAAAAGCATCTTGTTGAGCTTTATTAAAACGATGGATTTCATCTAAAAAGAAAATTGTTTTTTTATTGTAAGCTTGAAGTCTTTCCTTGGCCTCTTCAACTGCTTGACGAACATCTTTAAGAGTCGTTGTCACAGCTGAATGATGTAAAAAATGGCTTTGAGTTGTTTCGGCAATGATTTGAGCTAAAGTTGTCTTTCCTGATCCTGGAGGACCCCAAAAAACCATTGAAGGAATTTGATCAGACTCGATTAATTGGCGAATTAACCCCTTCTTTCCTATTAAATGCTCTTGACCAACAAAATCATCTAATTTTTGTGGGCGGATACGATCAGCTAGAGGACGCTTTATCTTTTCCATAATGAAGAAATTTAAGTGGGCCAGGATGGAATCGAACCATCGACTTTTATCTTATAAGGATAACACTCTAACCACTGAGTTACTGGCCCAAAATGTAAAGAAAATCAAGGTAATTTTATCAATAAAGGAGGTTAAAGTCTAGCTCGCTGGTTGATTTCCACTTCTACCACTTCCCTGTCAACACCATACTTCAATCTAGATAATTCTTTTATCATTTCGGCTAGTTTAGGATTCTCTAGTTTCTTCATCTGTTCCATATCTTTGGTTAAATCCATAGAAAAGGCTGGAACTGGTTCATTTTTAACAATTGTTTTGATATAAACATTAAATCTATCTATATTCAATAAATCATCTTCACCAAAAACTGGTTGAAATTCTCTCTGCAAATAGCTGGCATCAGTTACCCCAACTCTAAAGGTAACCAAAGTTCCAATATTACCAAAAATAGCATTTTTAATTTCTTCATCCATTTGTCCAATAAACTGATTAGCGACAGTTAAATTAAGATGAAATTTTCTTGCCTCAGATAAAATTTGAGCAAAGTCAGGAGTAGCAAAGTTTTGAAACTCATCAACATACAAGTAAAAATCTTTTCTTTGTTCTTCGGGAACATCAGATCGAGACATGGCTGCAGCTAATATTTTAGGAATAAGAATTAAACCTAGGAAATTAGAATTTTCCTCTCCTATTTTCCCTTTAGCTAAATTAATAATTAAAATCTTGCCTTCATCCATAACTTTTCTAAAATCAAAAGACGATTTTGATTGACCGATGATATTTCTCATCGCTTTGTTGGTTACAAATCTTCCAAATTTAGAAACAATATAATCAAGAACTTCAGACTTATGAAAATCAGATGTTTGGGCAATTTGATCTGTCCAATATCTGGCAATAATAGGATCTTTAACCTTAGGCAGTAATTCTTGTACAAAATTAGAGTCAGTCAAACAACGGACTACTTCAATAAAGGTATTACCCTTTTCACTCATAACTGTCAGCATCGCATTACGAACAGCGTGTTCAAAACGAGGACCAATAATACCGGTTTTATAAGGATCATAAAGCTTATACATCAAGTTAATAATGGCCGTGGTGATCATATGTTTTTGATCTTCAGTTTCCGCTTCAAGAAGATTTAAACCTATTGGCCTTTCTGTATCAGAAGGATCAAAATAAATAACGTCCTCTGCTCTTTCTGGTGGGATATGAGCTAATAAATCTTCAGCTAAATCATGGGGATCAATTAAACAAACTCCTTTTCCTTCTCTAATATCTTGGAGAATCATATCCTTTAAAAGTTCTGTCTTCCCTGTCCCTGTTTTTCCTATAACATAAAGATGCTTCTGCCTATCTTCTTCTGAAATATGAACAGGCCTGGTTACTCCTCTGTAATTACTCTTACCTAGATACAAACCCTCTTTCGATATTTTGATTGGTGCTGGAGCTCTTTTAGAATAAAGCCAATTAATATGAGGAGTTTCTATCTGTTTATTGGGAAAATGGAAAACTGTGGCCAACTCTTCAGAGTTCAGAACAGTCTTATTGCCACCCCATCTGAGAATTGGCTGATAACGATAAATAAAATCAACCATAAAACCAGTTTTCCACCAAATTTTTCTTTTACCAAAACTGTTTAAATCAGAGGAAAATTGTTCAAAAGATGATTTAATGTTACTTAAATGAACATTGGCCATTTCTTCTGTTGGCGAAGAAACAACAACTCTAATATTTGTATTAAATCCAGGTTTGCTACACTTGTTTTCAATCGCTTCTAAAGCTTTTCCATCAACTTTAAACTTAGCTTTGGAAGGATCTGACTCTGACTTTTTAGTAGAAGCAATATAACTTTTACCTAAAGTTCGCCATTTCTTATCGGCTGGGGAAACTAAAATTTGGATAGCGGCTCCTTCTTCAGGACCCATTTTTGATAAAGCCGTTGTTATCGAGGATAAAGGATCTGTCGGAAGGTCTTTATAAAGTTTAATTGGGTGGTAGGCAGCTTGTTTTAATTCATACTCGGCAAAAGCAACTCTTCCACCGGTAGAAAAAAGATTATATTCAGGTACTTCTTGAATTTCTGCATCGGGATAAGCACCGTTAATTTGCTTCTCTAACATATCTTTTAATTTAAGAGGAACAGAAATATAAAAATGAATATCTTCGTGTTTGGCAACAATTTCAAAAGATATATGTGGTTGCAAACGTAAAAAACTCAACATACCACCTTTTTTCATCGAAAATAAAGAGGCAAACATTTGCTCAGCCGCATCAATTTTTATTTCATTATCAAAAGGAACGACTACTTGAAGCAAAACATAATCTAAAGAATTTTCCTCTCGACTATGATGACGCCACCATAAAATAAAAATATAGCCTAATATAAACAAAATAACTAGGCTAAGGAGAATGATCAACAAAGAAATCACTCCTTGTTGTAAACTAGAAATCAAAGTTTCTGTCTGTTGCATAATCTAAGTTCCTTGTTCCTGCATTCTATAATGATATTCAACTGTCCCACTCGCTATTTTCATTAACCTTTTAATTACTTCTGCTAACCATCGAATAGAATAAATAACTTTTAAATGTAAAGCTTTGTTCATTTCTTGCTCTGTCAAAGATAAGACAATTTTTACCTTTTTAGGGCTGGGATTATTCATGACAATCAAACCTGTCCCATCCCTAACGGGCTCCTTTAATCTAACCTCTTTATTAATCTCTTTGATATATTCGCTTTGTTCAACTTCAGGAACTTCAGGGGAAATTGCAATTTCAACTACAGGAGCTTTTTTTATTCCTTCATCTTTATAAACAAAACTTTCCTTTGAGGGCAGTGCCATATTACTTTTATTATAGTATAAGAAAGATCAAAAGAGAAGATTTTTTAAAAAATTAGCACTTATTGAAACCACAATAGAGGCATTTTGCGCAACCTTCTTCATAAATCAGACTCGCTCTACCACAGGAAGGACAAAGATCACGACGTTTCTTAGTTCCGTTCAAAAGACTTGTTTGTTCTCCAACTTGAGAAGCTTCTTCGTTCTGAGGTCCAATTAAATATTCTTTTAAGGATTTAGCTACTCCATCAGCCAAAGAAAGAATTCTGTCCTTACCAAAACCAACACTTTCTCCCCCACCAATACCTTCTAGTTGATCAACAATTTGCTCTAAGACATCTCTTGAAGAAAAATTAAATCCTAACCTAAGATTTAAAGAAACCAAGCGTCCGATCGCTTCTGCATCAGCGGCAATATCAGAACCTGCTTTACCAACATTAACAAAAATTTCAAAAGGCTCTCCTTCGGTTGTGTTAATGACAACATAAGCTGTTCCTACTGGTGTTTCAATACGATAAGTTTTACCAGAAATGACCCCTGGCCTAGCTTTCATCTTAAGTTCAATTTCTTTATCTTTTTGTTCTTTTCCTTTACCGGCATATAAAACCTGAGTTTCTTTACAACCATCACGATAAACGGTAATACCTAAACAACCTTTTTTATGAGCATAAAGATAAGCCTTAGCCACCTCTTTTATATCGGCTTCAAAGGGTAAATTAATAGTTTTTGAAACAGCATTATCAACTCCTTTTTGGAAAGCAGCTTGGGTATCAATATGACCCTTCCAATCAACCTGGTGGGCAATAATAAAAACTTTTTTGAGCTTTTCTGGAACATCAGCTTTTTCTAAAGAACCTGCTTTTTCAATATTATCTAAAATTTCTTTGTCTAACTTATATTTTTCTGCTGCTTCAAGGAAACGAGGATTAAAGAAAGTTAATTCCCTGTCATTTGCTTTATGCTTAAAAGCAAGAGCAAAAAGCGGTTCTATTCCCGAAGAACAACCGGCGATAATGGATAAAGAACCCGTTGGAGCAATGGTTGTTAAGGTTGCATTTCTTAAAGGAGCTCCTTTTTTATAAATACTTTTTGAGAAATTAGGGAAAGGACCTCTATCTTTGGCCAGTTTTTGACTCTCATCGTGAGAAGTTTTCTTGATAAATTTCATAATTTTCTGTCCTAATTGATAGGCTTTTGGTGAGTTATAAGGAATTTCCATTTGGAAAAGTAAATCTGCCCAACCCATAACTCCTAAACCAATCCGACGATTAAGTTTCACAACTTTATTGATTTCTTCTAGGGGGAAATTATTTATTTCAATAACATTATCTAAAAATCTTGTAGATAAACGAGTAATTTTTTCCAACAAATCCCAATCAACATCTTTTTTGTTTTTCTTTATCATTAAGGAAAGATTAATACTTCCTAAATTACAAGCCTCGTTAGAATATAATGGCTGTTCACCACATGGATTGGTTGCACTGATTGGGCCCATGGAAGGAACAGGGTTAGCCGGACCTTTGTTAATTGGAGTTAAGAAAATTAAGCCTGGATCTCCTGATTGCCAGGCTCTTTCTATAATCTTATCAAGAACTTCTTTAGCTTTAAGCTTTTTTATCTTCTTCTTATTTGCAGGGTCAATTAGCCAATAAGTTCCTTTCTTTGAAGCTGCTCTCATAAATTTATCATCGACGCCAACAGAAATATTAAAATTAGTAATCCCTCCCTCAGCTTTACAGTCAATAAATTCTAAAATATCTGGATGATCAACGCGTAAAATACCCATATTCGCTCCTCTTCTCATTCCACCTTGTTTAACTTCAGCTGTAGAAGCGTCAAAGATTCTCATAAAAGAAATTGGGCCTGAAGCCACTCCTCTAGTCGAACCGACAAAACTTCCCTTAGGCCTTAAAGAAGAAAAATCAAAACCTGTTCCTCCACCTGATTTATGAATTAAAGCCGCTCCTTTTAAAGCATCAAAAATACCAACAATAGAATCATAGATAGGTAAAACAAAACAGGCAGAATACTGTAAATTATCATCTCTTCCAGCATTCATTAATGTTGGTGAATTTGGTAAGAACCATTTCTTACCAATCATTTCATAAAAATCTTTGGTTATTTTTTCTATTTCTTTAGGAGAAGTTTTAAAGCTTTTTTCGGCCGAGGCGATTCTTTTAGCCACTCTATAACACATCCCTTCTGGGCTTTCTATAGCCTCCCCTTTAGGATTTTTTATTAAATATCTTTCCTTTAAAACGGTGAGTGCTTGTTCACTCCACTCAAAACTAGGATAATTTTTTGGTTTATCTTTTTTAGCCATAAAATAAATAATTAAGACTATGCCTGCCCGGGCAGAAGGCTTAAATTTGAGACAAAACTATTTAACAATTACTTAGCTGAGGCTGTCAACTATTAATTATGGTATCACAAAACATCAAAAGGCAAACTACTCTAAAAGTGGTTCTGCTTTATCTTGAACCTGTTGGTTAACCTCTAGGATATCATCCCTTGCTTCAGAATTTTCATTTATACATTTTTCCTGATAATCCATCAAAACTTCTTCATGCTTGAGAGAAGCATTATAAAGTTTCTTGACAAAATCCATTGTATCTTTATCTTTTTGAGCAGCTACTCTTTCTTGATTAGCTGCTCTTTGCAAATATTTCTCTGCTTTACTAAAGGTCGTCACTCCTAAATCAACTTTATTCCCTTCAATTAAAACTTTTCCTGCTCCTAATCTTTTATCAGCAAACAAAAGCAAAAGCTCAGCTTTCTTCAAAGGGTCCATTGTTAACCAAAGCCAAATTCTATCTCTGACCATTTTGATTGGATAAAGAAAATGATCAGGTAAAACCCCTGGATAGACTAAAAAATAATCAACTTTTTCTTGTTCCTCAGTTAATTCCCCTTCTTCAGTTGCTTCTTCTTTTGTCAAGGAATCTATTTGATAATTTTCACTGCTTGTTTGAGCAGAAGCTCTTAAAACAGAAGTCGTTAAAATTCCAAAAGCAAAGATTATAACTAAAAAAATACTTAGAATATTTTTAGATTTTATTTTAAAAGACATTATTAATTATCACCTCCTTTTCCCGTCTGGCATTCTATAAATTTTCGAAAACTTCGATCATGGGTTTTTTCTACCTCGGAAGGAAAATAACAGGCTGGCAATTCCTCCAGAGAAAGATAATACTTCAAACAAGAGACACAATTATTTTTCCTGGGACAGCTTGGATAGGAACAGGGACAGTCTAGGTTTTTTCCTTAATCCATAAGTATTTATCTGAACAAAATAATTGGCCAAGACCAAAAGATATGTAACAAAACACTAGAAATAAGATTTTTTGTTCTGCCAAAAACAAAGGCTGAACCAAAACCAAAAATAAAAACAAAAAACAAATAAGCAAACATCACCATTGGACTATAGCCTAAAACAAAAATACCAATTGGAAGATGAACCACGGCAAACAAAAATGAAGAAACAATATTGGCTAACCATTCTTTATCCCAAATCTGCCAAAGCCTATTAAAAATATAGCCTCTAAAAACTAATTCCTCGGAAAAGGCAGTGACCAAAGATACCCCTAAAAAACCTAGGAAGATGAAAGCCGGGTATTCCAAGGCAATGAGATGTAGCCCTTTATATTTAAAAATATTTGTCATCAACCCTTCAAAAGCAAAAACTAAACCTAAACCAATTCCCCAATAAATAGAAGGAAATATATTTGTTTTAATTAACCCCAGAGAAACCAAACCCTTTTTCTCAACCTTTTTGACCAGTAAAATAACAGGCAAAACCCATATGATAGGTTTTAAAATCAGTTCTTCTACCCATAAAGGTAAAACCTGTGGAAAATAACGATAAAGGGACCAAATAATAAAAATAAAAGAGAAGAGAGCAAAAATATGTTTTAAAGAAAGATTTTCTTTTTTAAAAATTCTATCCAAAAACCTCATTAACTAGTATAATAGAATAATCATAACCTAATTGCAACCTATGAAAAAGAAAAAAAGTATTAAGATTACTGAAAACAAATTTATTAATTTCTTAAAAAGACGTAAAATTTTAGTTGGCACTCTTTCTCTGTTAATTATCTTTTCTTTTTACATCTTTTATGATCTTCCTTCCCCTACTCGTTTGGGTTCTTCAACGTTTCCTGCTTCTACTTTAATTTTTGATCGCAACGGAGAATTACTTTATGAAATATATGCTGATAAAAACCGTACTCCCATTAAACTTGAAGAAGTTCCCGATTATGTTAAATGGGCAACCCTCGCCTCAGAAGACAGAAACTTCTATCAACACCATGGTTTTGATTTTGGAGGAATTTTGAGAGCCTCTTATAACATTATCTTTAAACAAACTCTCCAAGGAGGTTCAACAATTACTCAACAATTGGTTAAAAATGCCTTGCTCACTCCCGAAAGAACAATTAAAAGAAAAGTAAGAGAATTTATTCTGACCTACTTTGCTGAAATTATTTATAGTAAGGATACTATTTTGGGAATGTATCTAAATCAAATTCCCTATGGAGGAACTGCCTGGGGTATTGAAACAGCTTCGCAAACTTACTTTGACAAAAATGTTAAAGATTTAAGTTTATCTGAAGCTGCTTTACTAGCTGGTTTACCTGCTTCTCCAACTCGTTTTTCCCCCTTCGGGGCTTATCCACACTTAGCTAAAGAAAGGCAAGAAAGAGTCTTACAAAGAATGGTTGAAGATGGTTATATCTCTGAAGAAGAAGCTAAAAAAGCTCAAGAGGAAGAATTAGAATTCGCCCAAGCTAGTATTGGTATTAAAGCTCCTCACTTTGTTTTGTATATCAAGGGATTATTGGTAGAAAAATATGGAGAGAGAATGGTCGAAGAAGGAGGTCTAAAAGTAACTACCACTCTAGACTTAGACTTACAAGATTTTGCCCAACAAACAATTGCTTCCGAGGTCGCCAAACTAGAAAGACTTAAAATTAGTAATGGAGCTGCCTTAGCCACCAACCCTAAAACAGGAGAAATTTTGGCCATGATTGGCTCCAAAGACTACTTTGACGAAGATATTGATGGTAATGTTAACGTCACTTTGATGTCTCGTCAACCTGGATCGTCTATTAAACCACTTAACTACGGGTTCGCCCTAGACAGAAGATTGATTACTCTCACCACCCCTATAAATGATGTCCCTACCTGTTTTTCTGTTGCTGGACAAAAGCTTTACTGCCCCGTTAATTATGATGGAACATTCCACGGTCCAACACAAATAAGGTTTGATCTAGGCAACTCTTATAATATTCCCGCCGTTAAAGTCTTGGCCATTAATGGAGTTGAAGAATTTGTTCAAAAAGCTCGAGAAATGGGTATCTCAACTTTTAAAGATCCTAAAAATTATGGATTATCCTTAACTCTAGGTGGAGGTGAAGTTAGAATGATCGATATGGCGACTGCTTTTTCTTCCTTTGCTAACTTAGGTATTAGACAAGATATCTGGGCTCTGCAAAAAGTCGAAAACTCTAAAGGGAACACCCTCTATGAAAGAAAAGAAGATGAAGGACCAAGAGTCTTATCTATGGAAGCCGCTTATCTTGTTTCTCACATGCTTTTGGATAACAACGCTAGGACGGCCGCTTTTGGACCATCTTCTTACTTGAATGTCAAAGGACATCCCGAAATCTCTGTTAAAACAGGAACAACCAATGATCGTCGTGATAACTGGACAATTGGTTATAACAACGAAATACTGGTCGCCACTTGGGTTGGCAATAATGATAATACCCCGATGAGTTACGTCGCTTCAGGGGTGACTGGAGCTTCTCCTATTTGGAATAAAATTGTTTCTTATGCTCTAAAAGATAGGGAAGAATCTTGGCCTTTAAAACCTCAGGGTATTGTTGGCCTATCAGTTTGTAACATCTCCGGGAAATTACCTAATCCTGATAGCCCCTGTGAGACAAGATTCGAATATTTTATTCAAGATACCCTTCCAACAGAAATAGAAAACACAAAAACCTTTATTGAAATAGATAAAACTACTGGACAATTAGCGACCGATAAAACACCCCCTGAAAACAAGGAATTACAAGAACATCAAGTTATCTATGATCCTTTGCAAACACCATTTTGTCTCGATTGTATCTTTCCAACCGAACCAACAATTATTAGAGTTGATAGCCTCCCTACCTTTGAGATAACTACACCTTCAAACCAAACCGAAGAAGGAATATAATAACGAAGCATGGAAGGTAAAAGGACAGGAACCTTCAATCCTCTAAAATCCTTGCCCTTAATTTTAGAAAAAATTGGAAAACCCTTTTATTGGCTATTCTTAATAGTCATTATTTTCTTAGGCTATCTTTTTAATCTTCTTAAAAAGATTCCTTCTTTAATTAAAGAAGGGCAGAAGAAGAAAGGGAAAAAACGTAAATTAAGGCTCCCTAAAATTGGGATAGAGATAAAAATCGAAAGAAGAAAGAAATCAAAGAAAAAAACGGTTGTTCTCTTCCCTAGATGGCCTCATAAAATAAAACAATTATCTTTAAAATTACTTTTCTCTTTTAAATCTCTTTTTAAACTCTCTACGAAAAAGATTATTACCATTTTTACCATTCTTTTTATTCTTGTTCTTGGCTTCTTAACCTATTTTTTTATCTTAAAAGGTCTTCCTAACCCCAATAAATTAATAACCAGGAATCAAATTGTTTCTACTAAAATATATGACCGAAATGGAAATCTTTTATATAAAATCTATCGTGGGCAAAACAGAACTCTAATCGATCTTCAAGAGGTTCCTTTACATCTAATTCAAGCTACCATTGCCATTGAAGACGCTGAATTCTATCAACATCATGGTTTTTCCCCCAAAGGCATTTTCAGAGCTGTCTTGACAAATCTTAAAGGAAAAAAGCTTTATGGAGGTTCAACAATTACTCAACAATTGGTTAAAAATGCCTTGCTCACTCCCGAAAGAACATTAAAAAGAAAAATTAGAGAATTTATTTTAGCTATCATGGTTGAAATTAAATTTTCTAAGGATGAAATATTACAAATGTACCTAAATGAAGTTGGTTATGGCGGGGCTACTTACGGAATCGAAGAAGCTTCACAAATATATTTTGATAAAAGCGTTGAGGAGTTAACCCTAACTGAGGCTGCTTTATTAGCTGGATTACCTGCTTCTCCAACTACTTATTCCCCTTTTGGAGCTTTCCCCAAATTAGCTAAAGAAAGGCAAAAAATAGTTTTAGGAAGAATGCGCCAGGAAGGTTTTATTACTCCAGAACAAGAAGAAGAGGCAGTCAGAAAAGAAATTAAATTTGTTCCTCAGAAAACTAATATTGAAGCTCCCCATTTTGTCATGTATGTCAAAGAGTTCTTGTCTCAGAAATATGGGGAAAGGATGATTGAAGAAGGAGGGTTAGAAGTTACGACTTCTCTAGATTTAGAAATCCATCAAAAAACCCAAGAAATAGTGACCCAGGAAATTAACCAACTAAACCGTCTGAAAATCGGTAATGGAGCAGCTTTAGTCACTAATCCTCAAAATGGAGAGATCTTAGCCATGGTTGGTTCTAGAGATTATTTTTCAGAAGAAAATGACGGCAATGTTAACGTTACTCTAAGTTTAAGACAACCAGGATCAGCCATTAAACCAATAAACTATGCTGTCGCTTTACAAAACGGTTTTACCCCAGCCACTATTATCCCCGATACACCTATTACCTACTTTCTACCAGGAACCGAACCTTACAGTCCTAAGAACTATGATAATCGCTTCCACGGCAACGTTACTCTCCGTACCGCTCTAGCTTCTTCTTATAATATCCCTGCTGTTAAGGTCCTTTCGGCTTTAGGTGTAGAACAAATGATTGAAATGGGGCAAAAAATGGGTATTACCAGTTGGGATGATCCTAGTCGTTTTGGATTATCTTTAACTCTAGGTGGAGGAGAAATAAGAATGATTGATTTGGCTGTCGTCTATGGAACTTTAGCTAATTTAGGTTCAAAGGCAAACCTTAACCCAATTTTAGAAATTAAAAACTACAAAGGTGAAATAATTGAAAGTCAAAAAGATAATTTAAAACCCCAAAAAGTTTTACCAGCCAATATTGCCTATCTTCTAACTGATATTTTATCTGATAACCGAGCCCGAACACCTGCTTTTGGACCTTCCTCTTTATTGAATATTAAAGATCATTCTCATGTGGCCGTTAAGACAGGGACAACCCAAAACCAAAGAGATAACTGGACAATCGGTTATACTGTTGATTATTTAGTCGCTACTTGGGTTGGTAATAATGATAATACCCCGATGAGCTATGTCGCTTCAGGAGTAACTGGAGCTTCTCCTATTTGGAATAAAACGATGACCTATCTTCTAAAAGATATTCCTGATAAGGAATTTAACCAACCAAAAGATCTTCGAAAAATCCAGGTTTGTTCTTTAACCAACACCCTACCCTGTAATGGCTGCCCAACCAAATGGGAATTATTTTTACCAGGAACTGAACCTAAAACTCATTGCAATGCAGAAGAAATTAAAAAGATTATTGAGGATTCTCAAAAACCCACACCCTCTTTGTAATCTCAGGTAAAATATTATTCACTTCTTTTTGTCTTGAATTGCTAGACATTATTATTAAAACAAAAGGGCGAGAAGCGAAAATAATTCCCCCATCTGAAAAAGTTCCTAAATCTTGACCAATTTTATGAGAAACTTTAGTTCCCTCAGGAACTCCTTGAGGTATCCAATCTTCAAAGACAGTATCAGTTAAGAAAGACAATATCTCATCACGATTTCTATTATTTAAAATATTCCCTTTAAAAAGCTCTCGGAAAAGAAACCCCATATCTTTTGGTGTTGTCTCAAAATCCCTTAATGACGTTTCTTTCATACCTAAATCAAAAACTGTTTTTTGAATTTCTTGATCAGTCAAAATATTTCTTAAAACAAAAAAGGCTGTGTTGTCAGAATAATGGCCCATTAACTCAGCTAATTCTCGATAAGAATAAGAAGAGCCAACAGTTCTATTTTGCAAAATACCCGCCCCTGTTCTCTTGTCTTTTTCTTTTAAAATATATTTTGTTTCTAAATCAACCTTCCCCGTTTCTACCTTCTGATACAAAGTAATCATCACTGGTAATTTCATCAAAGAAGCCGCTGGAAAAATCTTATCTTGATTAAGACCATATTCTTTTCTATCATCCATTCTATAAACATAAACTCCATAACTACCACGAAGGTCTTTGGTCAAATCTTTAATTTCTGATAAAACCGAACTAGCATCAAATTTTTCTTCTTTTGAAAGATTGCTAATAACCAAAGGAGAAGTGACCTTTTCCCAAAATAAAGGAAACTCTTTCTGTAAATAAAAAATGGCGATAATTCCTAAGCTTAAAAAGAAAGCGACAACTATTGTCCAACGACTTCCTTTGGGAGGTTGTTTTTTTCTTTTTCTTTTTGGCTTGTCTTCTTTAATTAGTTCTTCTTGTTTAATTTCTTTTTCTTTATTTAATCTAATATTCATCTTAATTTTTCCTTAATTTATAGAGTAAATTAATTACACTAATAGTATTAAATTATAAGCTTTAAGGCAGTTTTTTTACCAATACTAGAAGTGACTAATCTTTATTTTTTTAACCAAAAATCAAGTTCTTTTTCTTTTATCAAACCTTCTTTTGCTCCCGTCTTAGTTACCACTGAAGCCCCATTAGCAATCCCTAAATCCAAAGCTTTTTCTAAAGGATAACCTTTTGCTAGACCTCCAACAAAACCAGATATAAAACCATCACCAGCTCCTGTTTGATCGACCATCTTTGTCTTTAGAGCTTTCTTTACTATCTCTCTTTTTCCTTTTTTATATAAACAAACACCATTAACACCTTTAGTAATAATAAGTTTTGTCTTAGACAGCAAGGAAGATAGTCCCTCTTCCTTTTTATCTTGATTTAATAAGGAAGCCTCTTTTTCATTTAAGATAAGAAAATTAACTTCTTTGATAATATCAAGCAATTCCTCCCTTTTCTTTATTTCTCTACGACCAGGATTTAAGACGACTTTTATATGACATTTTGAAGCAAAAGAAACCAATTCTTTTAGTAAATCTAAATTACCTTCTAAAGAAGAAATGCAAAAGTAAAAACTATTTAGATTTTTAAAATCAATAACTGACTTTTCTAAACTTGTCCCTCCTCTATAAACCAAAATCGTTCTATTTCCATCAGGACCAATCAAGATAGTCGAATAATCTGTTCTTTCTCCTTCAAGTTGAACCAAAAATTCATCTGAGACTTTTTCCTTTTTAATTTCTTGACGAATAATCTTACCACCGAAATCCCAACCACAACGAGCTACCACAGCCGTCTTTAAACCCAAGCGAGATAAACCTACCGCCGTATTTGTCCCTCCTCCTCCAGAAGTAACTGTCAACTCTTCTACTTCAGACTTAACTCCATAAGGTAAGAGCAAAGCTTTTTTATTAAAAAACTCTTTTGAGTCGATAATCTTTATTTCAGGTGATTTTATAAAGACATCTAAAACTGCTGAACCAAAGCTGATAGCATCATATTTCATTTTGTTCTTCTTGGTTATTTGGTTGCTCTTTTTGTTCTTGATCTTCCTGTCTTAAACCCTTGAATAATTGGATCTTTTCTTCAACTATTTTTTGCATGGCTGCAATAACTGGAGGCATAATTTTATAAATAGCTATCTCATCAGAACCACGTAAAACGTTTTCCAAAGTCTCCTTGTAAGCTAATCTTAGTTCTGTATTAACATTAACTTTAACTACTCTCCCAATAGAAATTGCCTTTTTTATATCTTCTTCCTCTATCCCTGAACCACCATGAAGAGATAAAAAACAAGGTAGTTTTTGAGCTAACATTCTTAGACAATCAAAGTCTAATTTTGGAGAATCTTGATAAACACCATGAAGATTACCCACAAAAACGGCCAAAATATCACATCCTGTTTGAGAAACAAAATCAAAGGCCTTATCTGGATCTGTATAATTAGCCATTGCTTGAATTGATTCCGAAGTCTCCTCATTTTTTTGAGATTCACCAAAAATCTTATCTATCTCTGCCTCTACCAAAATTCCTTTTTGATGAGCCTGTTCTACCAAGACTTTAGTAATCTTAATATTCTCCTCAATTGGTAAAGAAGAACCATCGAAATGAATAAGATCATAACCTAATTCAATGGCTCTTTGACATTCCTCCAACCCCGGACCATGATCAAGATTGGTAAATAAAAACAAATTATTTTCTTCTTTAAAATTCTTCACAACATCTAAAAAGTTTTTTTGTCCAAAGTGTTCCGCTTCTCCACTTGAAGTTTCTATAATTAAAGGTAAATTTTGACTCTTTGAAGCCTGAATAACGGCCTTGGCAATCTCTAAGCTACCAGCATTAAAAGCTCCCAAGGCAAAACCTTCATTTTTAGCCTGTTCTAAAATTTCACGAACATTCATTAATAATTTTGACCGCTTGAGAAGTTCCGATACGATCAACTCCTTTCTTTATAAATCCCATCGCTTCTTCTAATGTATCTACTCCACCAGCTACCTTTATCATTATCTTATCTTTAACCGCTCTTTTAATTAAGTCAACATCCTTTAAACTCGCCCCTCTAGGCCCCATCCCAGAACAGGTTTTTATAAAATCAGCTCCTGATTTTAAAACTAACAAAGAAGCTTTTTGAATTTCTTTATCAGTTAATAGACCTGTTTCAATAATAAACTTAACCAAAACTTTTGTTTTTCTCATCTTGGCCATATCAACAATAGCCTTCATCTCTTGAAAACACTCATCATATTTTCTAGCCTTAAAAAGACCGACATTCATCGAAACATCCAATTCATCAGCTCCTTTATTGACAGCTTCAATAACAGAAAGAAGCTTAATATCTTTAGTCTCTTGGCCTAAAGGAAAAGAAACAACTGTTCCTAAAGTTGCCTTACCATCTAAATATTCTTTCGCCTCTTTTAAATAATAAGGATTAACAAAAGCAGAATGAAATCCATGCTTTCTCACCAATGAACATAACTCTTTTATTTGCTCTAAAGTCGCATCTTGATGATGATTAGCAAAATCTAGATATTTAGCTAATGTTCGCTTATCCATATAGCCTCCTCAATTAGACGACAAGAATAACCCCATTCATTATCATACCAAGCAACAACTTTAACCATATCACCATCAATAACTTCTATCAGAGAAAGATCAACAATAGCTGAGGCAGAATTGCCAATAATATCTGAAGAAACTAATGGTTTTTCAGTTACTTCAATGATTTTTCTATACTTTCCCAAAGAAGCTTCTTCAAAAATCTTTTTGACTTCCTTAATAGAGGTTCTTTTGGTTGTCAAAAAAGTAAAATCAGTAATTGAACCACAAATAACGGGAACCCTAAATGATAAACCAGTAAAAAGACCTTTCAGAGAAGGTATTGTCTCTACCGTAGCTGTTGTAGCTCCGGTAGTTGTAGGAATAATATTGGCTCCAGCGGCTCGAGCTCGTCTTAGATCTTCATGAGAACCATCAATCGTGTTTTGATTGGCCGTATAGGCGTGGACAGTACTTATCATTGCTTTCTGAAGACCAAACTCATCCTTCATTATTTTTGTTATCGGAGCCACACAATTAGTAGTACAAGAAGCATTACTAACAATTAGCTCTCCTTTGTAATCTCTATTATTTACCCCCATCAAAAAAATCTTAACTCCTTCAGCTGGAGCAGAAACAACAATCTTTTTAGCTCCTCCTTTAAAATGAGATGAAACTGATTTGCGATCTTTGAAAACACCTGTTGATTCTATAACTAAATCAACCCCATATTTACGCCAAGGAACTAAACTTGGATCTCTTTGAGCTAAAACAGGAATTCTTTGATTGTTAATTATTAACACCCCAATTTCATCTCCTTCGCCTTTTTCTATCTGAACCTTACCATTAAATTTCCCATAAACTGTATCAAATTCGAAAAGATGAGCCCAGCCTTCAATATCCATAGAACCGGAAGTGTTAATAGCCACAACTTTAACTTTGCTTAAATACTTAGAAATGGCCGCTCTTAAAGCTACTCTACCTATACGACCAAATCCATTAATACCAATTTTAATCATTTTCTTTTTTTAATGCTTCAATTGCCGGTAGGGAATTTTCAGCCAAGAACCTTAGCATTGCTCCTCCACCGGAAGAAATAAAATCAATTTTTTTATCCTGACCAAACTTACTCAAAGCTGCTTGGGTATCACCGCCACCAACAACCGTAAAAGCGTTTGTTTTAACAATTATATCTGCCAACATTTTTGTCCCCCGACTAAATTGTTCTTCTTCAAACATTCCCATTGGCCCTGCCCAAACAATAGTTTTACTTTGTTTAATAATTTTTTCAAATTCTTTTAATGATTCCAGTGTAATATCTTTATTTTCTGGATTCAACTTAGCTTTTATAACATTAGTTGGAAAATCATCATCCGTAAAAGATGCTAATTTTCCTCCAATTAAAACGTAATCAGCCCAATTAGCTAAATCTTTAACTCTACTTAGTTTACCTTTTTTTAACCCCCCTAAAATAACGACCAATGGACGTTTGGCTTCTTTTCTTAAAGCAGATAATGTTTCTATTTCTTTGATGAAGCCAAAACCAAAAGCGGAAGGCAACAGTTGAGGCAAACCTACTACTGAAGCATGGGCTTGATGAGAAGCAAAAGCTTCATTAACAAAAAAATCAGCTTGTCTAGAAAGACTCAAGGCAAATTCTTTATCATTGTCCTCTTCTCCTTTGAAAAAACGAATATTTTCTAATAAAACTACTGATTCATTCTGCTCAGAAAGTTTATCAATTTCCGTAACTAAGGGAACTTCTTGTTCTAAAAGTTCTCCTAAATATTCAGCCACTGGTTTTAAACTCAAGGAAGGAATTACTTCCCCCTTAGGTCGACCTAGATGAGAAACAATAATAACCTCTGCATTATTTTTTAAAAGATATTCTATTGTTGGAAGTGATTCATCAATACGAGCCGTCTCAGCTATTTTATTCTCTTTTTTTCTTAGGGGAACATCATAATTTGCTCTGAGAAGAACTTTTTTGGAAGATAAATTTAATTCATTGATTTGGGGTAGATTCATTTTTATTTCTTTTTTGTTTTTTTAATTTTTTTGATAACCTTATCTACTAAATCTACAGGATCAGATGAAAAAACGACTTTTCCATATCCTTTCTTAGCAATATCTAAAATATGTCTTATATAATCAGCAATACCTCCCGAACCTTCTAAAATTCCAATGACCTTATCTTCTTCAAAAGCAGAAGTAAATTCATTTAAGGTTCCAATACGCCCATCAATAATAATTGTCGCATCAGAACTACGAACCATTAAAAGATTCCTCCCTGTATACCCTGATTCGGCATAAATGATATGATCAAAGATTTTAGGATCACAAGGAAGACGGAATTTGTTTTTGTGTTCAATCTCGCTTCCGGCTGGAGAGAAACCAATATTAGAACCACCGGCTTTTTTATTAGCCTTGGCTGCTTCGAAAGGAACTCCGGTTGTTGCTCCGGTGATTAAAATATTACCTTTTTGGGCTATTTCTTGTGCCACTTTTCTAGTTGAAGGATAAGCTTTTTCAGCATTCTTTCCCTTAGCTCCACCAGAAATACAAATTTTATATCTTATTTTTTGGGTCATTTTTTAAAAGCTAAAGCTAATTCTAATAATTCTTTTTTAAAATCTTCGGCTAAAAGTAAATCTGAGGAAACCAAAATTCCCTGTGCCTTTAACTCTATGGCTTTTTTAACATCATCCCCTGTCCTTATACCTGCCCCAACCAAAATAGGGACCTCTTTAATCATCTTCGTAAAATCACTTATAACTTCCGGTTCCGCTTTAGAAACAGAAATATCGCCACCAATTAATTCTGGTGGTTCATAAGCTAAAAAATCAGGTTTAAATTCAATAATCTCTTGGGCTTCATCTATAGATTCACAACAAACTAAAACTTTAAAATTATTATCTAAGGCTTTGATCTTTTGAATTGTTGAACCAATTACTTGGAAAGGAATTTTACTTTCAGAATGATTTAATAAAGTTCCTTTGACTCCTGCCTCAATAATCGCTTGAGGGAGAATTTTACCAGTATTAGGGCCAAAAGAAATATCATCAACATGCTGAGTAAAAACGTTAAAATCTTTAAGTAAGTTTATATCTACTACTTGAACGACAGGAATTATTTTTATTCCTGTCTCTTTTTCAACTTCTAGGCAAATTTTGGCTAAAAGTAGAGCCGACTTACCAGTCCCTTTTTGGTAGGTTTTAAAATTAACAAAAATCATTTTTAACTTTCCATCTTAATATATAGACCAAAAGCACCCAAAACAGCCGCCATTAAAAGCCACTGTGTTGAAGCTAGCCAAATATCTGAGAATAAAAATCCCCAAGCGGCCGCAAAAACAGACAATAAAGATAAGCTCATTAAAAACTGAGCAAACTTTTGCCAACTTGCCTTTTTAAGTTTCAAAAGAATCACCACCTTCCTTCTTTTATATTAACAAGATCTTGGGATGCAAACAAGAAGACTAGCTTTATTTGCTTAAATAATTCTCAATTGCCTTTTCCAAAGCTTGAGAAGCTAAAACAGAGCAATGAAGTTTGGCCGGTGGTAAACCTCCTAGAGTTTTGGTAATTTCCTTATTATTAATTTTTTCAACTTCTTTCAAACTTTTTCCTTTAATCATTGTCGTCAAGATACTTGAAGTGGCAATAGCTGCTCCACAACCTAATGTTTGGAATTTAGCTTCTTTGATAAAATTTTCTTTCCCTTTCTTTTCTATCTTAATAAACAAACGCAAAACGTCACCGCAGATAGGACTACCTGAAGTTCCTACCCCATCAGGATTTCTTATTTCCCCCATATTGCGAGGGTGACGAAAATGATCGGTTACTTTTTTAGAATATAGACTACCAAAATCTGACATTTAATCTCCTTATAATTTAGGGGCTAATTTCCTTAAATAATTAACAACTTCTTTAAAATTCTTAACCACATAATTAACCTCCTCTAAGGTATTATTTTTACCTAAAGAAAATCTTATTGAATTATTTAAGAGATTTTCAGGAACTTTCATTGCCTTTAAGACATGAGAAGGCTGTAGAAGATCAGAGTTACAAGCTGACATAGCTGAAACAGCAACACCTCTATCAGAAAGCAAAAGAAGCATCGATTCACTCTCAGCATTTTTAACAACAAAAGAGTTAATATGAGGAGATCTTAAGGTAGGATGACCAGTTAAAAAAACTTCTTTAATTTTTAAAATCTTTACTGTTAATTTTTTACTTAAATCTTTTATCTTTTGAATATCTTTATTGTTAATTAAAGATATTGCCTTGCCTAAACCAGCAATATAAGGAACATTCTCTGTCCCGGCTCTTAAATTAAACTCCTGTCCTCCCCCATCCTGTTGTTTTATTAGCTTTGTTCCTTTTCTGACATACAAAACCCCGACACCCTTAGGAGCATTAATTTTATGACCAGTCAAAGATAATAAATCTACATTTAAATGATCAACATTAACATCCAAGTAAGCAATGGCTTGAGTTGCGTCAGTATGGAAAAATATTTTCTTTTCTCTTTTCTTGTTTAGTTTCTTTAAAAAATCACCTATCTCTTTAATCGGTTCTACTGTCCCCACCTCATTATTAACATACATAATACTGACCAATCTTGTTTCAGGCAGAACCGCTTTTTTAAGACTTTCTAAACTAACTAATCCAAATTCATTAACCGGAAGATAAGTAACCTTAGCTAAATCTAGTTTCTCCAAATGTTTACAGCTATCTAAGACAGCCTTATGCTCAATTGAGGAAGTAATAATATGTGGCTTTTCTTCATTCTTTAAAGCCTCTGTTAAACCTTTGTGGGCTAAGTTTATTGATTCTGTTGCTCCAGAAGTAAAAATAATTTCTTCTTTTTTACAATTAAAAAAATTAGCAATTGTCTTTCTTGATTCTTCAACGGCTTTTTTAGATTCTTGACCTAGAAAATGAAGCTCGGAAGGATTACCAAAAAAATCTTTAAAATAAGAAAGCATTGCCTCTAAAACTTGTTTATCGATAAAACTTGTAGCGGCATGGTCAAAATAAACTTTCTTCATAGTAAATCTTTGAGACTTTTTTCTTCTATTGTTTCTCTGACTTTATCTCCTACCTCTGCCCAAACATCTTTTTGACCACAAACGCCCATACGAGGACAACCAGAACAATGACCAACTTCAACCGGACCACCTAAAACTTCAACCACATCAGCTACAGAAATTTTAGAAGGATCAACAGTTAAAAAATAGCCGCCTCCTTTACCTTCTTTGGCTTCGATTAAACCAGCTTGTTTCAAAATCAAAGCTAGTTTGCCCAAAAATTTATAAGGGATCTTTTTTTCTTTAGCTACCTTACTCAAAGAAATAGGTCCTTTTCCAAAATTTTTACCTAGAAAAATCATTAAATCTAGGCCATAATCAACATTTTTAGTTAAACCTAACATAAATATACTCCTACCGGATGGGTAGTAGTATAAAACTACTCTCATTATTTGTCAAGTTGATAAAATTCTCAAAATAGATTATATTTTAAAACAAAATGAAAGAAAAAATTATCATTTTAATTCCAGCCTACAATGAAGAAAAAAACATCCAAAAAGTTATTAAAAACTGTTTGTCTTTTAAAACAGATTTAGTTATCGTCAACGACGGTTCAACTGATAAAACACTAGAAAAAATAAACTTCTTTAAGAAAAAAGTTACCATCCTCTCTTACCACAAGAACCAAGGCAAAGGAAAAGCACTCCAAACAGGCTTTGATTATGCCTTAAAAAATAATTATAAGGGAGTTATCACCATCGATGGTGATAACCAACATGAGGCCAAGAATATTAGTTATTTTTTAAAAGAAATTAAAAAGAACGATGCTGATCTTATTATCGGCAGTCGTTTTAACAACACCAAAGATATGCCCTTTACAAGACTGGCGACTAATCTTTCTACTTCTTGGATTATTTCAAAAATAGTCGGAAGAAAAATTGAAGATGTCCAATCAGGCTTTCGCTACTTAAATAAAAAAGCTATAAAGAATATTAAATTAGAAACAAATCGTTTTGATACTGAACCTGAAATTGCCCTTAAAGCAGGCCTGCTTAATTACAGAATAAAAAATATTCCTATTAAAACCATTTACCATGATGAGGCTGAAAGCCAAATTAATAATTTTTTAGATACAATTCAATTTTTTAGACTTGTCTTTAGAGGTTTATTGTGGAAGAAGAAATTAAAAAGTCTTTAAAATGTTTGTATTTTCATCCCAACACTCAGGAACCATGGTCATTGGAAAATCGTAAGGCTCTATAAAACTACACATAACTGTTCCATTACCATCAGCCACGATAACCCAAGTACTATCTTTGTAAGCTAACCACCAACCGCCACCTATTTCTCCAGTAAAACTTACCAACCCTTTAGCATAAGTTCCATTATTTTCAGAAATTTCAGCACTGACATCATTTAAAACTTTATTATATTTTTCAGCAAAAGCTTCCTTAATCTGATCCAAATCAGATTTTTCCTCCACGATTGGTGTAGGGCTAGGAGTAAGGCTTTGAATTAGGGTAGGTGTTGGGGTTAGATTTTGTACAGGAGGAATCTCAATAGTTTGTCCTTTAAAAACAAGCCAATATAAAATTCCTCCACTAATACCAATAAGAATAATAATTAAAAAAATGAGAAAAATTAGGAGACCTTTATTCATAGCTTAAGTATAACAAAGTTGTCAATTAGCTATAGCCCAAATGTCTGAAGCAAAATACTTACCTATCTTTGGCAACCAAGTAGGTTGCAAAAAGATAAACTGAAAAAAAGAGCCTAATTTTACTTTCCTAAAATTAGAGTCTAACCAAATATTGATATCTTTAAAATCTGCCTTCTTTAGCTCCTCCTTTAACCCATCCACTGTTTGCTCATTAACATGAAGCTCTTTTTCTGACTTGTTACGAGGATTCTTAGTATAAAGAAGTTTTGTTCTAAAAAATGGCTCCCAGATCATTTTTGATGCTAAAAAGTTAAGATAACGACTAAAATATTTGTAACCTACTTCTAAATATTCTTTGTTAGGTCCAGTATGGATAATTAAACGTCCCTGTGGCCTTAAAACTCTTTTAACCTCAGCTAAAGTTTTCTCAAGCTCTTGAGGATAAAGATGTTCAACCACATCAAGTAAAAAAACAACATCAAAAAAATTATCCTTAAAAGATAGTCTTTGATCTTTTATCTTTAAGACTTCTGCCCTAAGGTTATTTTTCAATAAAGCCTCCTTAGAGAGCTTAATTGCCCAAGATGCATAATCGACTCCAAATGTGTTAGCTTTTGTCTGGGCTGATCGCACTAATATTTCTCCCCGACCACAACCAAAATCTAAAATATTTTCTCCTTTTTTTACTTGAGCTAATCGCCAAGCATAAAGCAATCTTGGATTTAGTTTCTGACCAAAATCTTGCTGCCAAAAATCTCCGCCATCACAGTCTTTTAAAAAATAAGAGCGATTGTATTTTCTTGAATTAACAGTTTTTTCCATCAAAAATAAACTTACTAAAATAAATCAACATTAAGGGAATAAAGTAACAAAAAGAGTATAAATTTTAATCTTTATTTTGTTTAAAATTAATTATCTTTCCTTGTAATAAAAATAATAAATACGACACTTAATTATCTGGGTAACCAATATCAAAACTTTACCATATAAAAATCATTTTTAATATTTTAATACTCTTTATCTATTTTTATAAAGTTTTCAATAAGATTATTAAAATCTAGCGGATTCTCTATAGGAATCATGTGACCAGCATCTTGAATAACCTCAATCCTGGCCTCAGGAATAAAACGTCTGATCTTTCTAATCATTCTAGGCTTCATTCTCTTATCCTCCCTACCACTGATCATCAGTAATTTATTCTGGCATCTTTCCATCCAACCTAAAGCTTCTTTTTTTCTAAAAGTCTTCAAGGCCACAAAAAAATCCAATGATTGTAATCTGTTATCATCTAAACACTCCTTAATCTTATGAAGGGGTGTTTTTTTAGAAGCAATAAAATATTTAGTGAAAATAGGGTTTCTAGGAGTTAAAAACCAGCGATAAAGAGGACGCTTAATAAATTTTGGCAAGCTTAAAAGAAACCTTAGAAAAAAACCAAGCCCATTATTAACCCCCAAACTAACATTGATAAACTTATCAACCTCATTTTCATTAATAAAACGTCTGGCAATTAAACATCCGTAGGAATGAGCAACTAGAATAGGCTTTTCAGATATCTTCAAAATCTTTATCAATTCTAAAAAATCACTGTAATGATCATCAAAAGTATAGCTTTTAGAATCATCAGATTGGCCACAACCACGCCAGTCATAGGCAACAGTTCGGTATTTTCTGGCAAAGTAAAATAACTGGTATTTCCAATTCAATAAAGAACCTGTACCCCCATGAATAAAAATAATTGTTGTTGAATTTTTATAACTTTTTATGGAAGAAGAATCAAAAATGTTTATTCTTAGACCGTTTTTTAACTTTACCTTTTTAGTTTTCATTATTTAAAACAAAGTTTCTTTGAGACTAACTAATCCTAAACTTACTAAAGTGACAATTACTCCAGCAATCAAAGCCCCACAAATTATGGCTGGAAAGGCTTTTTTAAAAGGAATTCCAAAAACAAAAGCAACTAAAGCTCCTGTCCAAACTCCTGTCATGGGAAGTGGAATTCCAACAAAGCCAATTAAGGCCAAGGATCCCCAATTTTCAATCTTTTGACTATGTCTTCTTCTCGTACGATCGAAAAGCCAATTGAAAAAACGGTTCAATACATAAAAATGATCTTCTAGAAAGCGTGATAAAGGGGTTAAAATAAGCAGTAAGACCAACCCAACTACCATATTACCCAAAACTGACCAAAAAAAAGCCTGAAAGGGTGATAAACCTGCTCTTAAGGCCAAAGGAATAGAGGTTCTCAATTCCCCAATGGGAATCATCGAGCCTAAAAAAGTTATTAATTCTTTAGAGAGCATAAAAAAATGATAGCAAATTTAAACTTAACTAAAAAGAGTCAGAATTTCAGAAGGCTTCTCTAATAAATAAGTGGGTTTATACTTTTCTAAAGCTTTTTTGCTATTAAACCCCCAAGAAACAGCCACAATTTTAATATTTAATTTTAAAGCAGCCTGAATATCTCTGATTTCGTCGCCAAAATAAACAACTCTATTTGATTTGATATTGTGTTCCCTTAAAAGCTTCTTTAAAACCTTATCTTTACCAAATAAACTACTATCAGAATAAATGAATTCAAAAAAACCAAGGTCATTACTTTTAAGAAATTTTTCGACATTCCCCTTGGAATTAGAAGTTAAAATACCTATACTATATCCCCTCTTTTTAAGTTCTAAGAACGCTTCTTCTAAACCTGGAAAAGATTTTAAACTAGCAATATCTTTATTAATTATCGCCTTAATTCTTCTATTAATAGTCGCCATTTTAACTAAAGAAATTTTTAAATCTTTTATTAATTGTCTCATCCCTTTCTCTTTAAATTTTTTAATGTCTTCATCGGTAATTTTCTCCATACCATAATCTTTACTTATCGATCTTACAGCCTTTAAGATCGCTTCAAAAGTATCCGCTATGGTCCCATCAAAGTCAAAAATTAAATAATCTTTTTTCATTTTT